>CAJUHN010000007.1 GCA_910585935.1 uncultured Lachnospiraceae bacterium
GTCTGTTTGCTAAGTGCCGACGTCTTCCAAGGGGCTTCTTATGGAATACTTCCTTATCTTCGCTAGTCTGTTGACTGTTCTAATGTGTGAAAAGCGAATTTCACAATAATAAATAAAAGGGTTAAACTGTTACATAATTATTTACTTTATGATGAAAAAGGGTTGACAGAGAAAATAAATTGTATATAATGAATATATACAATATAAAAATAGAAGAGTTGATAAAATGGATATAGTAATTAGTAATAGTACAGGGCAGCCTATTTATGAGCAGATCTGTGCTCAGATAAAGGGAATGATTATTAATGGAAAGTTAAAAGAAGGGGATGCTTTGCCTTCTATGCGTTTATTAGCGAAAGAATTGAGAATCAGTGTAATTACTACAAAAAGGGCATATGAAGAATTAGAAAGGGAAGGGTATATTATTTCCTTTACTGGAAAGGGAAGTTTTGTTGCCAGTAAGAATACAGATTTGATTAAAGAAGAGCATTTAAAAGAAATTGAAGGATTATTGCAAAGAGCAGTAGAACTAGCATTTATGAGTGATGTGAAGCTAGAAGAATTAAAAGATATGTTGATATTATTTTATAAGGAAAAATAGGGTTTTGAAATTTGTGAAAAAAGGGGAGTGAGGAAAATATTTCGATTAAAAGATTTGATTTAGGAGATAAAAAGTTTGACGTTTATGTATTTAGTTCAAATGTCATTTTTTTCCTCCGTGTCAAAAATATCTTTGTAAGAAGTTGAAAGAATTTTTGACAAGTCCATATTCCAAATAATCCTCCAATAAGTCCACTATAAAAAACAAATCACCTTGGGATAGTAGACAGGGAGTCTGGAAGCCGCTTAAACAGCGGACTTTCCGGCTCTTTGTGTGTGGCGTGATACCTGTTTGATACCTATATTGAATTTAATGACTCATCAACAAAAATTTATTAGAAGTTACGATTTGAAAATCTGAACCATAGTTTGCATAATCAGCATCGTTTGTTACTAATATTGCTTTTTGTTTACGTGCGATTTCCACTATCAAAGAATCGTTAAAATCATATGAAAACCCATATAAAAATATATGTTCAGAGTTCATTTGGCTAAATCCGTCATCAATAAATTTAAAATTAGTCATAATATCAGTTTTAATTATGTCTAAAATATCGTTCATTTTTTCACGATAATCATTGGTGGAACGATATCCTCTTTTAAACTCTAAAGAAGTATCGTTAATTGTTCTTTGATAGAGTTTATACTGGATTCGTATACATTTATTAATAAACTCGGATATTTGTATTGATGTAACCAATAAACAACATTTGCTTTTGACAATATTATTAAATAAAATTTCATATTTATTACTTGTTGTTTCAAAATCCAAGGGATAAAACAAATCTATCAAAATATTTGTATCCAATAATATTTTATCGGTACTTCTTGGATTAAATGAGTCTAAAGGTATTTTATTATTTTTCATTGGTTATTAATCACTTCCTCGACTACTTTGTTAAATGCGCTTTTATTAGAATAGTATTGCTTGGCATTTTTAATTACCATTTGAAATTTGGATGTTGTACCCTCAGGAGGATTTTTAACTTCTAATTGTGTGTTTAATTGGTCACTATTATAATTCTCATATAATTTGCCTATTGATACATTCAAAAAAGGAGTTATTATACTTTCAATTTCTCTAAAATCAAGTATTACCTTATTACCAATATTTAAGTTATACATTATCTCATCATAAACAATTTTGCCTTGTTCACGTGTTAATGCTGATGGACTTTGTATAAGTGAGGCGATGTTTATAGTTTTAGTTTCCATTAATATACCTCCTAAAATATTATTAAATCATTATTTTCTTTATCCAATAAATAAAATTGTTCATCTAAAAGATTTATGGTTATTGTTACGATTGTACCTGGAAATGATAATGTAAGTTTATTAAATCGCTCTTTGCCGGGACGTATTTCATATAATTCATTGTCAGAGATTAAAGTGAAAAATCCTTTATTCAACTTTAGAAATTCTAATAAAGTACTAAAACCAAGACCTCCAGGAGCGTATGCGGTCTTTGTGGAATTTCCTGGAATAATAGCCCATTTCAATGTGTTCTCTGGTATTTCTATATTATGGTCACATAAATATTCATTAACATTCTCAAAAATAGTTTTCCCTAAATCAACAATAGTAAAACTTAAATTTGAATTTTTAGGAAAATATTGACCACATACATATACAGAAGAACTTTCAGCGTGATCTATAACATTATTAAACATCTCTAGTAAATTATCTATAATACTATTTTGATATGTTGAATTCATAGTAGGCAAATTGTTTCGAGAAAATACATTTAATAAAAGGTAGTGCTCGAAGTCAACAAGATGTTCAGTTGTAGCTTCAAAAATAGCATAATCCATAGTACTGTGATATGTATCATCCAAATTGTCCCAAGTAAAATATTTATTAAATCCATTTTTTCTCATTACTTCTTTTATTTTTGGATGTAAATTTCTTATAGCGATTCGATGTTTTTTTGATGAGATAATATTATCTACACAACAGCCGAGGACTGCTAACAAATTGGCTGATAGAAAGGACACTTTAGTAAAATCTAATAAAACACTTTTATCAATTTCAGAATTGAGTAAATGATATAATTTTATTAGATTTTTATAACTTTGTATATCATTATTTAAATTCTTATTAAAAGGGTAAATTATTTCAAAATCTTTGTCCACGATTTCACCTATCTATTTCTAGTATAGTTTTAATACATAATAAATGCTACTATTTTGCCCAATTTTTCTTTGGTTTATATTTTCCACAATCATCACATGTTTCCGGCCAGTTCAATTTCCATTCCAAATATTCTTCTTTAGTAATCTCCCCAGCTTTCAATTCATTTTTCCTAACCAGCCACTCCCGCATAAAATTATCCATAACGCCATATTTAAACCAAAATCCTACGGACGGGTGAGCAGACCAGTCATCACTGTCATTATAGCGCACAGAGGTATCATACGAACCATTACACTTCCCTGGATTCCTTACAAGCTGAAAAAGGTTGATTGCGCCCGGATTATCTTCATCTAGCCAGAAGAAGGTTTGCATAATATTTTCCGCAGAGCCAGAAATCTCATTAATGAAATTCAAGGGATTCACGTCTAAAACTTTTGCTATCTGCAACAATGTATCTTTCTTAGGCACTCGATAATTCGTTTCATATTGGGATATCCGGTTATCGGCTCTTTTTTCATCAAAGCCTATTCCAACACCTAACTCTTTTTGTGTCATACCTCGGAAGTTACGGATAAACTTGATTTTTTCGCCTATTGTCATCTTCCTATTCACCGCCTTTTCCCTTATTATAATGGATAATCTGAAAATAGTAAATAGGAATATTAACAATTTTGCGAAATAAATACTTGGCATTAATATATAAGCGAATATATAATATAAATAGGAGTTTATAATTTCTAACTGTGTTCGTGTAAATAGAATATTACGCGAACTAATCCATAAAAAATACGAGGCTTCTTCTTATGGAATCAAAGTGGTTCATAAGGTTCACACAGGGAGAAATACCTATTCCAACGAAGCCGCGCTCTCGCTCCGTTCCAGACGTAATGGTACTAAGCGCACAGCCCATAAAGGGCTGTTTGCTAAGTGCCAACGTCTTCCAAGGGGCTTCTTTTGGAATAGGTATTTCTCCCTGTGCTAGTTTATTGGCTGTTCTAGAAAAAAATCATTTTGCATTTAGCACAATTTTTCTATAAATCAACATCTTTTCAATCAAAATTAGTAGTACTATTTATAAAGTAAAAATTTATTGTTATTGATAAAGAATTTCCATTCCTAGAAAAGCCAAAAAAGTAACGCCTTAGTGAAAAATACCCTTGACAGACCCTTGGAAGACGTTAGCACTTAATGAGCAGTTCCATAAGGAGCTGCGAATTTAGTACCGCTACGTCTGGAACGGAGCGAGAGCGCGTCTGACAAGGGTATTTTCGCTAAGGCGTGAACCATTCACTACCTTCTTTAAACAGCAACAGACGAAAATTTAATGTTATAAAAACATTTTTTATGAAAATCTTGCTAATTCTGGTAATAAGGATTTATAATAAAGATGTAAAACAGAAAGGTATCACTGTTTCACCAAATTTAATAAAATTAAGGAGGATTTGGGTATGCATTATAATTACATAGGCAGAAGAGGCATAACAGCGGTATTAACTTCACTCGTGTTGAGTATGGGAAGTATTATGGTGAGTGCGGATGAACCAGAAAAGAGAACGAAAGAAGAAATTATGATGTTTTATGAAGAACATCCTTATGATACTAAAAGTGAAATTACTTTTGAAGAAGAGCCATCTTTTTCACCTTATACAGCAGGAAAGTTGTCGGAAGGTATTGTGAACGATGGGCTTAATGCGTGGAATTTTGTTCGCTATATAGCAGGTGTTCCAGCAGATATTACAATTAATCCAGAATATGAGGAAATGGCACAGACAGGGTGTGTAGTGCTGGCGAAAAATAATGTGCTTTCACATCAGCCTGATAATACTTATGATATACCAAAGGAATTTTTTGAAAAAGGATATAGTGGAGTATCACAGAGTAATCTCGGAAGGGGTTATATCAATATCAGTTCATCTATTTTAAATGGATATATGAACGATGGGGATAGTTCTAATATTGACAAAGTAGGGCATAGAAGATGGTGTTTATATCCGGGAATAAGATATACAGGATTTGGGTATTATAATCGTTATACAGCTTTATATATATTTGACGAATCTAGAACAGATTATGAAATGGTAGATTATATAGCTTGGCCTGCTCAGACAATGCCTTATGAAGTATTTCGTGGTCCTTGGTCTGTACAGCTATCGGGTGCATATAAAATTGGCAATAATGTTATTCAGGTGACAATGACAGATTTAGGTACGGGAGAAGAATGGATATTTCATAGTAATAATACTTATGATACATCTAAAACACCATATTTTAATGTAGATACAGAAAATTATGGGTGGATGCCAGCTATTATTTTTAAGCCAGATAAGGAATTTTCGTCAACAGATAAAGTACATGTAAAGATTACAGGTTTAACAGATAAAAATGGAAATGCGGCTGAGATTGAATATACCGTAGAGTTCTTTTCTTTGGAAGACGATTTTTTAAATGGCAGTGATGGATGGGAGCAACAGTCAGATGGAAAGTGGAAATATAAAAATCTATATGGCAGCTATATAACGGACAAATGGATATGTATCAATGATAAATGGTACTTGATGGGAATAGATGGATATATGAGCACTGATTGGATATTTAGAGATGGAGAATGGTATTATTTGAATACGAATGGTGAGATGGAAACAGGGTGGAAATTTATTAACAATAAATGGTATCATTTTAATGATAGTGGTGAGATGGAAACAGGATGGATAGTGAGTGATGGTAAGTGGTATTATTTGAAGATAGATGGTTCTATGGGAACAAATATGATCACACCAGATGGTTATAACGTAAATGAAAATGGTGAGTGGATAAAATAAACAAAAGATTATAACAAGAAATCCCCTATCGTTAAGATAGGGGTAAATGATGGTTAAACAAAGTGATTTGAGATTATAATTGTATCATATTTAACATAGAAAAAGATAAATGGGAGGTATGAAAATGCTATTTAGTTCTATGATTTTTTTATGGGTTTTTTTGCCCATAGTTATTATTGGGAATTTTGCATTTTCAGTTATTCAGTTTGAAAACATAGAAAAAAGAATGAGAGTGAAAAATATTTTTTTGCTCATCTTTAGTATAGTATTTTATGCATGGGGAGGAATATATTATGTGTTAATTATGATTTTTTCGATTCTTTTAAATTTTTTTGGAGGATATATATTAGAAAAAAAAGAAAAGAAAAAGAATGTTAGAAAATATAGATTATTTGTGATTCTCTTTCTTAATCTTGCCATGTTATTTTATTTTAAGTATTTTAATATGCTTATTGTGATGATAGAGGCGATTATGCAGGCGGATAAAGGACTTTCCACGGTATGGACAACTATGATGAGCATGGAACGCACAGGGACTTTGAATATAAAAGATATTGTATTGCCGATAGGAATATCTTTTTTCACATTTCAGTCGATGTCCTATGTAATAGATTTATATATGGGTAAGGTTTCATTACAGAAAGATATCATAAATTTTGCACTTTATGTATCATTGTTTCCACAGTTAATAGCTGGACCTATTGTAAAATATAGTGATGTATCAGAACAGATCGAAAACAGATCAGAAAGTTTAGAACTTTTTGTTTCTGGTCAAAAGAGGTTTTGCTATGGACTGGGAAAGAAGGTGATAATTGCAAATACATTTGCGGAAATCGCGGATCAGATATGGGCATTAGAAACAACTACATTAGGAACAGCCGTAGCATGGTTTGGAGCTATCGCATATACAATACAGATATATTACGATTTTTCAGGATATTCAGATATGGCGATTGGAATAGGTAAGATGTTGGGATTTCAATTTAAAGAGAATTTTAATTATCCCTATACTTCGCTTTCAATTCAGGAATTTTGGAGAAGATGGCATATTTCATTATCTACATGGTTTAAAGAATATATTTATATCCCTTTAGGCGGAAATAGAAAAGGAAATTTACGCACTTATATGAATATATTTATTGTTTTTTTGCTCACAGGGATATGGCATGGAGCAAATTTTACTTTTCTCGCGTGGGGCATTTTTTTTGCCATACTTCAAATAATAGAAAGACTTTTCCTCAAAAAAATATTAGACAAAAATCCTATTAAGATTATTAATTGGATATATATGATGCTTATGGTGATAATTGGATGGGTATATTTTAGATCAGAGAATATATTACAGGCAAATGAATTTATAAAGCAAATGTTTTATTTCACAACATCAGAAAATAATATTTTGACATTTCTTTCTATGAAGGTCATAATTTTATTTATGACAGCTATTATTTGTACAGGTTTTCTTCAGAGGGCTATGAAGAATATATATGTTAGGATAAAGGATAAGTTCACAATGGAAATATTTGATTTTTCCTTACAGGGGTTCATATTGATTTATTCTATTTTTATGATTATAAGTGGGACATATAATCCATTTATATATTTTCAATTTTAGGAGGGAAAAAATGTCAGAGGATATTGGTGAGAATGATGAGGTCATAAGTGATAAAAAGAAGACGAAAAATAGAAGATTTTCTATTACAGTGATAAGTGTTTTTATGGGAATTTTATTATTTCCGACTTTGGCATGGGGACTTCTTTCGCTAATTGGAAAAGTTAATAAAAATATAATAGATAAAGTCGATTTTGATTTAGGTGAAAAGCGCGATAAAGCAACCTTCCCAAATACTTTTCATCTGAATACATTTACTTCCGAGTTAGAAGCATATTATAATGATCATGCGCCATTTAGAGCAATTATTATTTCCGCAAATACAAAGATATCTGAAAAAATAGAAAGACCCTATAAAGAAGTATTACGTCCTACTATTATAAAATTGTTTTTTTCTGATGAACAGTTAGAACTAGCGGAAGATTTAGAGCATGAGATGGATTTAGAAAATTTTTTTGCTGAAGAGGTCAATTCTGAAATTGTGACAGAGGAGAGTGATAAAGATAGTGAGCAGCACAATGACGTTGTATTAGAACGTATAGAAGCATCTTGTACAGAAAATGGAAGTATTACTTATGAATGTTCGGACTGTCATAGAATCTCTCTAGAAGAAATAAAAGCTCTCGGTCATAAAGGGCAGATTGTAAAAATAACAGAAGCATCTTATGAAGACTATGGATATACATTATATGAATGTATGGTATGCAAAAAAGAATATAGAGATGATTTTAAAAATAAGTTAATAGATAATAGCTATTTCCCTCCTAATATTTTTTATGATAGAGTGTTGGAAGGAAGATTAAATTGGTTGTTTTATGCTGGAGATAATAATATTGCATATTATAAGGGGGAGAATATTTTATCCGATGAAATACAAAAGACATATTTATCACTTATGAAGGAATTGAAAAGTATCTGTGATAAGAAAGGGATACAGCTTCAATTTATGATTATACCAAATAAAGAGCAAATATATTGGGAGTATATGCCAACCTATACGATATCAAATACCTATAAGCGAGTAGACAGATTTGTTGATTATGTGAAAGAAAATTCAGATATCAATATCATTTATCCTATCAATGAGTTAAAAGCAGCGAAAAAGTACTGGCAGATATATTATAAATATGATACTCATTGGAATAATATGGGGGCGTTTGTTGGAGTACAGTCATTATACAAAGCGTTAGATATACCGATGACAAATCCTTTAAACGTAGAAGCAGAAGAAGTGAAAAAACAGGAAGGGGATTTAGTGAGTTTAGGAAATCTAGATCCAAATAATTATTGCGATGATATAAATTATAACGTGATATATAAACCAGAAATTCATATATTACAAAACAGAGGGGATAAGATTGGAATAGGCAGCGGAACTTATCATAGTATGTCTGATTCTGAAAATATAAATAACCTTGTACTATTGTCAGATTCATATAGAACAGCGATGATTCCCTTTTTGGAAAAAGATTTTTTAAATTGTACTATCACTCATAGAGATAATGTAAATCATGAAGATATAGTAGAAGCTATAAAAAAGGCAGATATTTTGGTTATTACAGCAGTAGAAAGATTTGATAGTGAGATAATAGAGGCAGTAGAAGCAGTAATAATTATTCTCTCTGAAAAGGATTAACTATAATATCTGAGAGAAAAAGTCAAGTACAATTATAATGAATTTTATAAAAGATAAAAAAATATAACAAAAAAACTAAGATGTTAGAAACTAGACATCTTAGTTTTTAATTAAGAAGAGCGCGAGACGGGGATCGAACCCGCGACCCCCTCCTTGGCAAGGAGGTGCTCCACCGCTGAGCCACTCGCGCATAAATTATTATCTTTAGATAAAAGCAGGTGATGGGAATCGAACCCACGTATCTAGCTTGGAAGGCTAGTGTTCTACCATTGAACTACACCTGCATGTAGAACAACTTAAAGACATAAATCATTATATCAGAATTATAAAAAAAGTCAAGTACTTTTTTATAAAATTAAAAAAATATTATTTAGTCATATAAATATTTCTGATATAATGCCGGCGACCGGAATCGAACCGGTACGAGATTAGGTCCCACAGGATTTTAAGTCCTGCGCGTCTGCCAGTTCCGCCACGCCGGCAAAGTGGATGGAGAAGGATTCGAACCTTCGAAGTGCGATGACAACAGATTTACAGTCTGCCCCCTTTGGCCTCTCGGGAATCCATCCATATTGCTCTAACAGTTATCTACTATACCATAAAATTCAAAAAAATGCAAGTAGTTTTTCAAAATTTTATAAAAAAGAGTAATAGTTTAGGCTATTTGAAATCGAAAAAGGACGCGAAGGCAAGGAAGTATTCCAACGAAGCTGCGCTCTCGCTCCGTTCCAGACGTAGCGGTACTAAATTCGCAGCCCCGCTTTTCGCGGAACTGCTTATTAAGTACCAACGTCTTCCAAGGGGCTTCTTATGGAATACTTCCTTGCCTCCGCTGGTTGACTGGCTGTTCTGCTTTTTGAAAAACGAATCTCAGGATAACTATGGAATAGAAAGGTGGAATGTAGCAAAAGGGGATATATTTTATTCTGTTTTTCTGTTTTCTCCAAGGATTTTCTTTCGGCAGGCACTGATGGGATACCAACTGCAGCCATCACAGATATCTGCCAGCATCTCTGGTGTAATCTCTTCTTGAATCTTTTTCACAAGTTCTTGATATATGTAGTCTTTCTCTTCCAGATGGAAATAGTCCATGACTTTCTGATCAAAGCGTTTTACCTTATCGTTGGTGTCGCACAGATCTTTTCCTAACATATGTGGACAACTTCTGCATAGGTCATCAGTGGAACATATTAGATGTATTGTGATTGGCTCACTGCTTCTTAATTTTTGTATAAGTTGGTTCATATTTTTTACAAAACTGTCATTGTATCCTTTTCCAGAATACCCTTGTGTACAAAGGAGATGATGAGGTCTTAAGTCCATTGTAATGCTGCCTCCAATCTTACCTGTAGTTTTAATCCTAATATAGACGCAACAGCAGCTTTGATAATTGCTGTTGGGATAAAGGGTAATACACATGCTGTAATCCCTGTCCATATAGACGCTTTCATGAGAATACAGAACATTAGTACACCGATTGCATAATTCGCTGCTGTTCCTAAGATAAGGAATAACAGAAACATGCCTTTTTGTCTTCTCATCTTTGTTCCTATACCAATTAGATATGCCATAATTGGGAAAGATAACAGAAATCCACCTGTAGGTCCAATTAAATGTTGGAAACCACCACTAAAATTAGCTAAAACAGGAACGCCGATTGCTCCCAGCAGTACATAGATGATCATAGAAATTGCTCCACGTTTTGCACCGAGAACGATCCCTGCCAGTGTTACAGCAAATGTCTGCATGGTCATTGGCACTCCTAGAGGCATAGGAATGGAGATTTGTGCCAATACTACTGTGATTGCTGTCATAATAGCAATACTGCAAATGTCTTGAATAGAAATTTTTGAATTTTGCATAGTGTATATCTCCTTATATTTTTTAATATATACTTTTAGATTCTACCTGAACACCTATATGTACGAGTATTAAAATCAATCTTTTTTCAGTATAATGTCGTATACAAGAATTGTCAACTACTTTATATATTTGGTTTATATTTCACTAGAAAAGAACATAAACATAATATTCCTCTTCCCATTTTCTATTTTACAGTTATTGGGTAATTACGAAACCCTGAAAGTTATATAAATACAAACCTTTTTGAAAGTTATTTCTACGTATCTTTTTCCTGAGATTTTCATAGTTTATCGTAACATTCGCTTTTCAAAAAGTAGAACAGCCAACGAACTAGCGGAGGCAAGGAAGTATTCCATAAGAAGCCCCTTGGAAGACGTTGGTACTTAATAAGCAGTTCCGTTAGGAGCTGCGAATTTAGTACCACTACGTCTGGAACGGAGCGAAAGCGCGGCTTTGCCTAAATACTTCCTTGCCAGAGGGCTCCTTTTGACTTTCGCAATCATCTATTACAGTTATCATGAAACTCGCTTTTCAAAAAGCAGAACAGCCAATGAACTAGCGGAGGCGGGGAACTATTCCGAAAGAAGCCCCTTGGAAGACGTTGGCACTTAATGAGCAGTTCCGCGAGAAGCGGGGCTGAGAATTTAGTGTCCATTACGTCTGGAACGGAGCGAAAGCGCGGCTTCGTTGGAATAGTTCCCCGCCTCCCCGGAACAAGTTTTACTCCCCCTCAAACAATCCTAAAATGAAATAATAACAAAATCTTTCTCTTTTATAATTCCTTTATTTTGACACAAGATAGAAGCTATGTTATACTAAAAAATAATAAGTTATGATACACATGGTATACAAAAAGTAGAAAAGGAACAGAAAGGAAATTTTCCGTCAATATGAAATATTTATTAGTAGCGATTAATGCAAAATATATTCATTCCAATCTTGCTGTATATGATTTAAAAGCATATGTTAGAGAGTATGAAAAGGAAATAGAAATCGCAGAATATACCATCAATCAAAATCCAGATGAAATTTTAAAAGATATTTATAAACGAAAACCGGATTTTATCGCTTATTCCTGTTATATTTGGAATATTTCTATGATAGAACAACTGATAAAAGAAGTGATAAAAGTTTTGCCTAAAGCAGAAATTTGGTTAGGAGGACCAGAGGCATCTTATCGAGCCAAAGAATTCATGCAAAAATATTCTTTTTTAAGGGGTATCATGATAGGAGAGGGAGAGGAAACCTTTTATCAGCTTTTACAATATTATAAGACAGGGGAGAGAAGTTTAAAAGAAATACAGAGTATTCTTTATCAGGAAGAGGGAGAAATACAGGAAACGAAAATGGGAGAGTTGTTAGATTTGTCGTCTGTTCCATTCCCCTATCAGGAACTCACAGAATTTGAGAATAGAATTATTTATTATGAAAGCAGCAGGGGCTGTCCTTTTTCTTGTAGTTATTGTTTATCTTCTGTGGATAAGAAGCTGCGCTTTCGAGAATTAAGCCTTGTAAAAAAAGAACTGCAGTTTTTTTTAGATGAAAAAGTGGAACAAGTGAAGTTTGTCGATCGCACATTTAATTGTAAAAGGGGACATGCATTTGAGATTTGGCAGTATATTTTGGAACATGACAATGGAATCACAAATTTTCATTTTGAAATTTCGGCAGATTTATTGACAGCAGAAGAGTTAAAACTCATGGAAAAGATGCGTCCGGGACTCATTCAGCTTGAAATTGGAGTTCAATCTACGAATTCAGAAACATTAAAAGCGATTCATCGCGTTATGAATTTAGAGATGTTGAAAGAAAACGTAGCAGCCATTCATTCCTTTCAAAATATCCATCAACATTTAGATTTGATTGCAGGTTTGCCTTATGAAGATTATCATTCTTTTCAAAATTCTTTTAATGAAGTATATAAAATGCAGCCTGATCAGTTGCAGTTGGGATTTTTAAAAGTGCTGGCAGGCACACAGATTTGGGAAGATGCAAAAGAAGGAGAAATGGTATATCAGGATATGCCACCTTATGAGGTGCTTTATACGAAATGGATAAGTTATGACGAAATATTAGTGTTAAAGGGGATTGAGCAGATGGTAGAAGCTTATTATAATAGTTTACAATTTACTCATTCTGTTGCTTATCTTGTCCCATATTTTGAAACTCCATTTTCTTTTTATCAAAAGTTGGCAGATTATTATGAAAAAAATACAATATTTGAATCCAAACATTCAAGGATAGGAAGATTTTTGCTCCTTCTTGATTTTGCAAAAGATTATTTAGAAGAAAAACAGCTAATAATATTAAAAGAAAAGATGGTATATGATTTGTATTTAAGGGAAAATGCCAAGAGCAGACCAGATTTTGCAAAAGAAGAAAACTGGAAAGAACAGAGAAAAGATTTTTATAGACAAGAGGTAAAAGAAAGACGATATTTGCCGAAATACCAAGATTATGATGGAAAACAGATCGCGAAGATGACGCATTTAGAGAGGTTTTCTAAAAATCCTGTTACAGATGAAGAAGGAGAGGTTTGGATATTATTTGACTATAAAGAAAGAAATCCATTCACTTATGCAGCTAGAACAATAGAAATAAAAAAATAAGAGGAACAAAGGAGTGTTATTTAGAAGTGAAAAATATACAGAGGAGGTTTTTTAGTGGACAAAAAAAGAGTTTCGCAAATTCTTAAGTTATTGGACGAGCATTATACGACAGAATATAAATGTTATTTGAATTATGAAACTCCATGGCAGTTATTGATTGCGACGATTTTGAGCGCACAATGTACAGATGCCAGAGTGAATATTGTGACAGAGGATTTATTTCAAAAATATCCTACCTTAGAGGATTTTGCGAATGCATCTTTAGAAGAATTACAGAAGGATATTCATGCGACAGGATTTTTCCGAAATAAAGCGAAGAATATTATTTCTTGTACAAAGACATTAGTGGAAACATATCATGGGGAAGTGCCCAGCCGTTTAGAGGATTTAATAGGTCTTGCAGGGGTGGGGAGAAAGACAGCGAATGTGATCCGAGGAAATATATTTCATGAACCTAGTATTGTGGTGGATACACATGTAAAACGAATTTCTAGAAAATTTGGCTTTACAAAAGAAGAAGATCCAGTGAAAATAGAATATGATCTGATGAAAGTATTGCCAAAGGATCATTGGATTTTATATAATATTCAAATCATCACGCATGGGAGGGGATTGTGTACAGCTAGAAATCCGAAATGCAGAGAGTGTTTTCTCAATCATTTATGTAAAGAGGCTGAAATATGATAAATAGATTTGTAGCAGTGGATATTGAAACAACTGGATTAGATCCCAAAAGAGACAGAATTGTAGAAATTGGAGCTGTCCGAATAAGAGAAGGAAAGATGGAGGAAACATATCAGTCTTTTGTGAATCCGCAGCGGAAATTATCAAAATTTATTACGGAATTAACTGGGATTAGACAGGAAATGTTACAAGATGCGCCGATGATCGATCAGGTGATAGAAGAATTTTTAAAATTTGTAGGAGAGGATTGTCTGTTAGGACATCATGTGATATTTGATTTCAGTTTTTTAAAACGAAATGCGGTAAATTGTGGACATTCTTTTGAGAAAGAAGGAATTGATACTTTAAAGATCGCGAGAAAGTTTTTGAAAGAGTTAAAGCAGAGATCGTTATCAGCGTTATGTGAATATTATAAGATTGAAAATCCTCATGCACATAGGGCAAAAGAAGATGCAATAACAGCTATTATGTTATATCAGAAATTAGTGGAAGAATTTTATACAGAGGAAGAAGAGGTGAAAAAGGTTTTTTTACCACAGCCATTACATTATGAAGTGAGGAAAGAAACAGAGATTACAAAAGCACAGTTAAAGTATTTAGAAGATTTATGTAGGTATCATCATGTATCACTAGAAATGGAAATAAAAAGTCTGACGAAAAGTGAGGCTTCCCGTCAGATTGATTTCATTCTATCACATTATGGTAGGATAAGGTAGCGGCTTTCATTTGCTTCAATTCTTTGACAATTGGATCTTTCATTAGTGTATTGAGTTCAGAAGCGGTTTGAATGATAGCATCTACTTTATCATAATTTTGATTTTCCAGATATAATTTGCCTAATAGGATATAGTGACCGCGGACATCTGTTTTACAAGAAATGCCGAACTCTAAAACTTGTATCGCTTCTTTATCATAAGAAAGTTCATGAAGACGAGTGCCCCATTGATAAAGCGTTCTGGCGAGTATGATAAAATTTTGGTCATACTTTGTTAAAATAGGCAGATTAGCAGCCCCATATTTTAATTTCAAATCGGTATTTGTGATTCCAGATAAATTCACAATCGGTTCTGCTTGAAGCTTTTTTATTTCTTCCTGAAAATTTTCAAGTTTTTCATCGATTCCAGAAAAAAAGGGTAGGGAATTTATAGGAATTGTGATATAATGAAGATCGTCCAAAGGTTTTTTGCGGACATTGTTGGCTTCTGTTTCTCTTTCCCAGAAGGCTTCCTCTCTTTCGGCATCTCGTTTGAAAACTCTGGAAACATTATGACGAAACAAAAAAGCTAATATAACAATAATAATAAAAATCATAGGAATACGCATAATATTTTCTCCTATCGTGAAAGAGGTGATTTAGGTTGAACTTTAATAATTCTAAAACCAGAAAAATTGTTTCTGGAATTATCGTTGCATTATTAATCGTGGCAATGGTTCTGCCGATGTTATTAAGTGTAATTTATTAATTTATGTAATTAATCCTATTATTACTATACCGAAAAAAGACAGTGACGTCAATATTATATTCTTTTTTCTTGAAACAATAGTGACAAGTAAGGTTCTTTTCTATTTTATGAAATAAGCTTGTTCTAAATACTGCGAGTGGAAAGAAATAACAGGATAAAATTTGCTGTTATAAAAGACTGATGTAAAATACGTTTTGAGAAAAGAAAGAGAACAAAAAAGTTATTTTACAACAGTCTTTTACTATGATTTACTATTCAGTATAATATTTACTGTCAGAGATTTGGTAAGTGAGGGGATAAGAAAAGAAAGGGAATAGAAATGAAAAAAAGATTTATAAAAATGGCTGCTATTTTAAGCATTTGTGCAGCTAGTATGACAATGAATTATCAATTTATATCAGCAGAAGAGGAAACAAGTGTTGAGCTTACCGTTTATGAAGGAGTGAAAGTTGGAGAAGTAGAAATCGGAGGAATGACCAAGGATGAGGCAGAAACGGCTGTAAACTCTTATATTACAAACATTTTAAATACGAAGATTACATTGTCTTTAGATGGCAGTGATGATAAAAAAATAGAGCTTACAGCAGGGGATTTAGGACTTTCTTGGAGTAATCAATCGATATTGGAAGAAGCGGTAAATTTGGGAAAAAGTGGTAATGTAATTAAACGCTATAAAGTGAAAAAAGATATCGCTAATTCTCAGGTCAGTTATGAGATGGAATTTCAAATTAACACACAGAAAATAAAACAAGTGTTAGAAGAACAAAAGGGAAATTTTGAAGGCGAAGTGATAAACGCGAGCATAACGAAGACAGGAAATGGTTTTGAAATAACAGAAAGCCAGTCTGGAATCACTATCAATGTAGAAGAAAGTATCAATAAAATTAAACAGAGTATATTAGAAGATTGGAATAAACAGGGAGAATTGCAGATTTCACTTGTTTCACAGGAATTACAGCCTACCATTAAAAAAGAAGATTTACAAACCATTCAGTCAGATCCGATGGCATCCTTTACTACCTCCTATACTTCATCAGGGTCATCTCGTTCTGCGAATATTGATGTTGCAGTGCAAAAAATTAATGGAAGTTTACTCATGCCGGGAGAACAATTCTCCTGTTTAGAGCATATGGTACCATTTACCAAAGAAAATGGCTACTATCCGGCCGGTTCTTATATGGGAGGAAAATTAGTGGATAGTTATGGAGGCGGTGTATGTCAAGTTTCTACTACTTTATATAATACGGTTTTATTAGCAGAATTAGAAGTGGTACAGAGAAATAATCATGGACTCACTGTAGGCTATGTACAATTATCCTCTGATGCTGCTATTGCAGAGAGCAGTGGAATGGATTTCATATTCCGAAATAATACAGAGTATCCTATTTATATAGAAGGTTATACCAATAATAAAAAAGTGACTTTTCAAATTTATGGAAACGATCAAAGACCAGCAAACCGTAAGATTGAATATAAAAATAAAATTATTGAAGTGTTAAGTCCACCAGCAGATGTGATTACAAAGGATTCTTCTCTGCCAGAAGGAACAAGAAGAGTAACACAAAGTTCTCATACTGGATATCGTGCAGAACTTTATAAATATGTCTATGTAGATGGGGTACAACAGTCTGTAGAAAAAGTGAACAGCAGCTATTATGCTCCAGCCCCTAATTATGTTACAGTGGGAGGCTCTGGGGTGGTACAAGAAACAGAGAAGCAGCCAGAAACAGATTCAAATGGAACACCAATAGAAACTGTTCCTACTAATGCTCCTGTAGATGGAACTCAAAATGAGGGCGAAGGAAATCAAGAAACAACAAACACTTCATCAGAAGAAACACAACCACAAAGCCCAACAGAAATAACTTCAGTAGAAGAAACACAGCCACAGAGTCCAACAGAAATAACTACATCAGAAGAAACACAAGCACAGAGTCCAACAGAAATAACTACACCAGAAGAAACGCAACCACAAAGTTCAGCGGAAATGCCAACAGAAACAACTATTCAGCCAGAAACACAAAATGTTGAACCACAAACAACAATAGAATCAGAAGAGGTAGCAACATTTATTATACCAGAAACACAAATTATACCTGAAACAGATCTTAGTGCAAATTAAAAACAAAAGATGATTAGTGGATAGGTTTTAAATTTTTGTGGGAGAAGTTTATGAAGTTAGGAAAAATAACAGAACCCATCTTAAAGCGTTCTATTTTGAAAGAGATAAAAAGAAGAAGAGAAGAAGTAAAAATAGGAGCTGGGATTGGAATAGACAGTGCAGTGATAAAATGTGAACCAGATGAATATTTGGTTACAACCATAGATACTAAAGAATTAAATTTTGAAAATGCTGCAAAGACTGTTTTTTATCATGCGATAAATGACTTAGCAGCAGCAAAGGCAGAGCCTATCGCTATTTTAATTTCTTTATTGTTACCAGAGAATTATTCAGAAACAAAGTTAAAAAAGATAATAAAACAACTAGAACTGGAATGTGAAATAGAGAGAGTAGAGATTGCAGGGGGGCATACAGAAGTGATGAACTCTATTCAAAATCCCATTTTGACAATAACGGGATTAGGAAAATCTATACATATTGCCAGTAAAATAGAACCAAATCAGGATATCGTGATGAGTAAGTATATTGGGGTAGAAGGAAGTATACAACTTGTCTGTAAAAGAAAAGAGGTTCTTTTAAAGCGATATAGTAAAATATTTTTAGAGAGAATAGATGAATGGCTCTCATGGCTTTCTATTTCAAAGGAAGCTGCTATTGCCGTTAAACATGGTGTATCAGCTATGCATGATGTAGAAGAAACAGGAATATTTGGCGCTCTTTGGGAATTGGGGGAGAGAGCAGGAGTAGGGCTGATGGTCAATATAAAAAAGATACCTGTAAAACAGGAAACAATAGAAATATGTGAATACTTTGATATCAATCCTTATGAAATTGACTCCGCTGGAAGTTTATTAATGGTGACAGAAAGAGGAGAAGAGCTGGTGCTGAAATTACAAAAAGCGGGAATACCAGCAGAGGTGATTGGAAAGACAATGCCCGGAAATGACAGGATATTAATAAATGGGGAAGAAAGAAGATATTTAGAACCTATGAGAAGAAATGAATCCGAAAAAATATGGAAAGGAGGGCTGGGGCTTTGAAAGCCTCAGCGTATTTCAATGAGAGAGAAGATATTAGCGGTGATTGAAAAAAATAGCAGAATTAATATAAAAGATTTGGCTATTTTATTAGGAGAATCCGAGATTGATATTGTCAACGAGATTGCCGCGATGGAAAAAGAGAAAATTATCTGTGGGTATCATACCTTAATTAATTGGGATAATACTGATGAAGAAAAGGTAAATGCTTTGATAGAAGTAAAAGTAACACCACAGAGAGGATTAGGATTTGATAAAATCGCAGAGAGAATTTATAATTTTCCAGAAGTACATGCAGTATATTTGATGTCTGGAGGATTTGACTTTACAGTTATCATTGAAGAGAAAACTATGAAGCAGGTAGCACAGTTTGTATCTGAAAAGTTAGCTCCTATGGATGCGATTTTAAGTACAGCTACACATTTTGTTTTGAAAAAGTATAAAGATCATGGCACAATATTAGTGGACATGATAAAAGATGAAAGGATGTTGGTGACACCTTGAGGAACTTTTTATCAGATAAAGTTATGCAAATACAGCCTTCCGGCATCAGAAAGTTTTTTGACATTGTGAGTGAGATGAAAGATGCTATTTCTCTAGGGGTAGGAGAACCTGATTTCGATACTCCTTGGCATATTCGGGAAGAAGGGATTTATTCTTTAGAAAAGGGCAGAACCTTTTATACTTCTAATGCAGGATTAAAGGAATTAAAAATAGAGATTTGTAATTATTTAAAGAGAAAGTTTGAAATAGAATATTCTTATGAAGATGAAGTTTTAGTGACAGTTGGTGGGAGTGAAGCCATTGATATAGCTTTGAGAGCTGTGGTTAATCCAAAAGATGAAGTGATTATCCCACAACCTAGTTATGTTTCTTATCTGCCTTGTGCTGTTTTAGCTGATGCTGTTCCTGTTATTGTAAAATTAAAGGAGGAAGATGAATTTCGTCTAACAAAACAGCAGCTTTTAGATAGTATCACAGAAAAAACAAAAGTAGTGATCCTGCCATTTCCAAATAATCCCACAGGGGCAGTGATGAGGAAAAAGGATTTAGAGGAAATCGCACAAGTGATAATAGAAAAAGATTTATTGGTGATTTCAGATGAGATTTATTCAGAACTCAGCTATGGGGAAAGACATGTTTCTATCGCTTCTCTGCCGGGAATGAAAGAGAGAACTATTCTGATCAATGGGTTTTCTAAATCTTATGCGATGACAGGCTGGAGATTAGGATATGCTACTGGACCAGCAGAAATTATAAAGCAAATGTTAAAGATTCATCAGTTCGCGATTATGTGTGCTCCTACTACAAGCCAATATGCAGCAGTTTCAGCATTACAAAATGGAGATAAAGATGTGGAGCAAATGAGAGAGGCATATAACCAGAGAAGACGCTATTTAGTTCATGCGCTTCGAGAGATGGGAATGGAATGTTTTGAACCATTTGGAGCATTTTATGTATTTCCTAGTATTAAAAAATTCGGTATGACATCAGAAGAATTTGCTAGCCGATTACTTCAGGAAGAAAAAGTAGCAGTTGTGCCGGGAACAGCTTTTGGAGATTGTGGGGAAGGATTTTTGAGAATTTCTTATGCTTATTCATTAGAAGATCTGAAAAAAGCATTAGAGAGATTAGAACGGTTTGTAAAAAAATTAGAGATCCGTGCAGGAGTGGAGAATTGAGATGATGAATATTGTTTTATTAGAGCCAGAGATTCCAGCAAATACAGGGAATATAGGGAGGACTTGTGTAGCGACAGGAACAAGACTGCATTTGATTGAACCATTGGGATTTCGGCTAGATGAAAAGGAACTCAAAAGAGCTGGTTTGGATTATTGGAAAGATTTAGATGTTACAGTTTATTCTAATTTTCAGGATTTTTTAGATAGGAATGGGAATCCAAAGATCTATATGGCGACCACAAAAGCGAAAAAAATATATTCAGATATGGCATTTGAAAAAGATTGTTATATTATGTTTGGGAAAGAGAGTGCAGGGATTCCAGAGGAGATTCTTTTGAATTATCAAGAAACTGCAATTCGGATACCAATGAATTTGGAAATACGGTCTTTGAATCTGTCAAATTCTGTTGCGATTGTTTTATATGAGGCATTAAGACAGAATGAGTTTTGTGGGATGCAGATAGAAGGGGAGTTACATAGGCTTCATTGGAAGTAGAGAATTTGATATTTGTATTATTTGTATCAAAGGGTCGCGCCAGCGAGGAACTATTCCAACGAAGCCGCGCTCTCGCTCCGTTCCAGACGTAGCGGTACTAAGCGCACAGCCCGAAAGGGCTGTTTGCTAAGTGCCGACGTCTTCCAAGGGGCTTCTTTTGGAATAGTTCCTCGCTGACGCTAGTTCATTGGCTATTCTAGGGAAATGAAAAGAATCATATGATCTGTTTTTTTATTTTTGTAAAATGTTTCACATAATTTTTTTAAGCTTATATCTATAGAGTGAATTTTTAGTTTTATAGGCAGTTATCTAAAAGGAAATGAATTTACCGCAAAATAGCCTGTCATCTGGTTTTTAAATGCTCTAAGATCCAAAAGGTGACTGGCTTAAAAATAGCATAAAGACCATAGCCCAGTGCTCCGCCGCTCACATTTGTGATCAAATCTGTGATGTCCGAGGAGCGGTCAAAGAATGGCTGTAATAGTTCGATACCTAGGCTCATCAAAAAGCAGAAAAACACTGTTATGCCAAATTTGGCTCTTTTGTTTTGAGTCAACGGAAACAGGAATCCAAAGGGCAGGGTCATAATAATGTTCAAGAACACCTGCCTAAAAAAGTCCCCTCTCCCTAAAGAAACGTCGATAAATGGTACTAGATTCATGGGTTTATAGGGGTGGTTCAGCATGAATGGGATGGACGTGACCACTGGCATCATGGTAAAATAGAGTACCAAAGAGAGGTATGCATACATGAGGGTTTTGACAAGCAGGTTGTCTCTGCCCTGGGTCTTCCATTTCCTGAAAAAAATGAAAGCATACAGGAAAACCAACACTGTAAAATCTATGAAATATTTTATCAGGTACTTCATTGCATCACCTCTTTCCACTTACCACTCTATTCAAATTAAAATTTTCCGGTCTGTCTGTACTGGAGAAATTATATCACATCCAATTAGGAAAAGCAATCTGCATTTTACTCTGTCCCTTGACCATCTTGGATTTTCACCAATAATTTTAACTCGAAAATGTGATATTAACTGTTTATTATAAGTGATTATAGCCTATATAGTAAAAAAATCTTACATTAATGGGGCAATTACTTTCATCAAGTGTCCAGTTAATTTCACTGTCCATTTTTCGTTGCGCACGGTTTCCATTGTAATTTGTCTGCATTTTTTAAGGGTGGACTGGAAATCCGCTTCGATTTCAGAAATACAGTCTACATGATAAAGATAAGTGGCACATTCAAAATGGTGGTATAGGCTGCGGTAATCTAGATTGATTGTTCCCACGACAGCTTCTTTTGAATCACTGACAAATACTTTTGCATGGACAAAACCGGGTGTATATTCATATATTTTTACTCCTGATTCTAATAGAGATACATAATGTGTTTTAGCTAATGCATAAGGTATGGCTTTATCTGGAATCCCCGGCAGTAATAATACTATTTCCACACCTCGTTCTGCTGCAAATTTCAGAGCTGTTTCCATCTCTCCATCTAAAATCAGATAAGGAGTCATAATATGTACATATGATAAAGAACGGTTCAGAATATCCATATATACTCGTTCTCCTAATTTATCATCATCTAGTGGACAATCACCAAAATTTTTCTGTGATCTCGATAATTGTAATGTGTAGAAACAAAAGGAGATACTGGAGCGAACACTTTACATTGAATTCCTAGTGCTTTTAGACGTTTGGGATAATCGTGTGGCAGCAATGCAAACTCGCAAGCTCCATCATACATAACACGCACATCTACACCTTCAGCAGCCTTTTTCGCAAGTATTTCTAGTATCCTGCCCCACATAATACCTTCATCTATAATAAAATATTCCATAAAAATAAAGTGTTTTGCTGCTTCAAGCTGCTTGAGCATTTCCTCAAACTTTTCCTCTCCTAAAGAAAAGTATGTAACAGATGTATTTTCAAATACAGGATGGCAGCCGCTTCTATGTATATAATGTGCCAACGCTGCTACTCCCGGATTTTCTTTAGACAGTTGTTTCATTATTTTATCTGACTGTGGGATACTCTCTTTTGTATCTGTCAAAATTTGATTTATACGCATTTTTAAGGCTCTATGTCCAATATTACTTTGTGTATATAAAAATAAAAGCACACCAAATACAGGAAGAAGCATAATTACAATCAGCCATGTAATCTTTGTTGTAGGATTGAGTCTGCTGTTCAAAAGATAAACTACCATAATAACAGTAAATAACATTGTACCACCAAAAATATGAGGCAGAAATTCCTCAAACCATTGAAAAATACTAAAGAGAATAAGAACTTGCACTATAAGCAAAAGTAAAATTAATCCAAAACGGCTGAATATGGCATGAATGATGCCCTTTTGCCCCTTTTTCAATAAACGAAGTCCCTTATTTTTATAATCTATCTGCATAATCATCACTCCTTTTTGAGTTTTTCGATATAGGGTGAAACATTTTCTGATATTTATGAATGAATTCATCACATTCATAAATAATGATTTAAGTAATTATTGTTATAATAATATAATGGTCAAAGAAAATTATAGTTGTGGATACTGTGGAATACTTCCTTGCCTCTGCTAGTTTGCTAGCTGTTCTAATTTGTATTCTTTCTTAAAAACGGATTTCACGATAATTATAAAATAGAGAGAAAAATGTAATATCAAAAAAGTATAAATAATAAATTATTCTAAATATTTCTCTATTTCCATAATATCGTTTCCCTATTAATTTATTTGCTTATTATTTATTATAATAAACTATACAGTAACAGTATAGTCAAGATAAAAATGAAAAAATATGATAAGAATTATCCAAAGAAATATAAGATTTATTTTTAAACGAAGATATAGAACAAATATATAGTCTAATTCTCTTGAAGCCTATTTTAAATTCACAGTAACAAAATATAATTTTAAAAATGTTTAGATAAGGATATCTATGACAAAACACAATTCTATTTATCGAATAGCCAAAAAGCAGCAGAGGCAAAGACCTATTCCAAAAGAAGCCCCTTGGAAGACGTTGGTACTTAATGAGCAGTTCCGCGGGGAAGCGGGGCTGCGAATTTAGTACCGCTACGTCTGGAACGGAGCGAGAGCGCGGCTTCGTTGGAATAGGTCTTTGCCTCTGAGGAAACATCTCATAAATTTTTCCCCTTTGGCAGAGAAAAAATGAATTCTGTTCCAACTCCTTCCGTAGAAATCACATCAATATTTTCATGATGTGTCTGAATTATCTCTTTTGCAATACAGAGTCCTAAGCCTGTACCACGTTTATCTTTTCCACGGGAAAGGTCTGTCTTATAAAATCTATCCCAGATCTTTGTAATAGAATCTTTTGGAATCCCAATTCCACTATCTTTTACAGAAGTGAAAATTTTCCCATTTTGTTCTGTAACAGTGATATGAATAGAAGAATTAGTATGGCTGAATTTTACAGCATTATCAATCAAATTATAGAGGACTTGTTCTATTTTACTCATATCTGCATTTACAAACTGTATTTTAGAAGAAAAGGTGAGAATAAAGGAAATTTTCTTTTTATTACAAGTTCCTTCAAAAGTGGCAGCAGTATGTTTAATTACTTGATTAATATCAAATGTAGAAATATCCAGTAAACTAACTTTAGAATCGTAAGAGTTCAAAGTCAATAAACTATTTGTCAGTTTAGTGAGGCGTTCTGTTTCAAAAATGACAATATCCAGATATTTTTCCTGCATTTCTATAGGAATTGTGCCATCTTTCATCGCTTCAATATATCCCTTTATGGAGGTAAGAGGTGAGCGGAAATCGTGGGATACATTTGCGATAAAATTTCTCTGATATTCTTCAGATTTATTTAATTCATGTGCCATGTAATTTAAAGTGCCAGCGAGATATCCAATTTCATCATTACTATATACTTTTAAATTATATTTCAAATTGCCAGAGGCATAGGCGTTGGCAGCGGCAGTGATTTTTTTCAAAGGCAAGTATACAATAAATGTGAATATAATTAAAAAAATAAGAGATAGGATTAAAATGACAAAAAGTGTGATATAGGATATATTTAATAAGGAATCTCTGGCTTCTTTGATGGAGC
This sequence comes from uncultured Lachnospiraceae bacterium, assembly GCA_910585935.1. Lineage (GTDB taxonomy): Bacteria > Bacillota > Clostridia > Lachnospirales > Lachnospiraceae > MGBC136627. The sequence goes on from CAJUHN010000007.1 coordinate 24,841, forward strand.
TGACAGAAGAGTGAATGATAATATAACCTTTCGTATAAAAAGAAGAAATAATAGGTGCACATACACTTATCATCTCTTCTTCAAACATATCATAGTAATCTCCTACTTGATACTGCTTGCTTCCGGCTGAAATAGGATCAAAATCTGAAATGTAAGTGTCTTCTAGTGAACTGTCACGAGTGGTTAAGATAATCATGCCATTTGTGTCTGTCATCCAAATCTGGACATTTAAAAAAGTGTCAATCGCTTTTAATTGCACTTCAACTTCGGAAAGGGACATTTTTTTATTGTAATAGACAGAGCCATATTGATTGGCGATTAGATTGGCTTCATTGTATAGATCTTGTGCTTTTTCTTTTGCCAGATGATCAAAAGTCCAGTTGGAGGTCAGTACAGCGATTGTGAGAAAGCTGAACAGACCAAATAGGATATATCCGATAATAAATTTAGTATAGACAGTACCTTTCATAATTTTTTCCTTATCTTTATTTTCTGACTTCAAATTTATAACCGACCGCCCAGACTGTGGCGATGCTCCAATCTGAGTGGTCTTTAATTTTCTCACGCAGGCGTTTGATATGCACATCTACAGTTCTGCTGTCCCCTGCATATTCATATCCCCAAATGCGGTCGAGAAGTTGCTCTCTGGTAAAGACTTGATTTGGAGAAGAAGCTAGGAAGTAGAGAAGTTCTAGTTCTTTTGGGGGCATATCTACAGATTTTCCATAATAAATTACAGAATAATTTGTGAGATTAACAATTAAATCTGGGTATTCTACATAATTTCCCTGTTGAACACCAGAAGAGCTAGAAGTAGGTTGATAGCGTCTTAATACTGCTTTTACTCGGGCGACAAGTTCTTTTGAATCAAATGGTTTTATCATATAATCATCAGCGCCTAATTCTAATCCTAAAACTTTATCAAAGATTTCTCCTTTTGCAGATAGCATAATAATAGGAATCTGAGATTTCTTGCGCAGTTCCCGGCACACTTGATAACCATCAATTCCCGGAAGCATCAAGTCTAATAATACTAAATTAGGCTGATAAGAGGGAAAGACAGAAAGAGCTTCTTCCCCATCATTTACAATCATAGTGTCAAAACACTCTTTCAGCAGATAAAGGGAAATGAGTTCAGCGATATTATTATCATCATCTACAATTAAAATTTTTTGTTTAGCTATCATAATAGCCTCCTTTTCAGAATTAGACTTTACTTAAATTCTACGATTGTCACACCAGCATCGCCTTCTCCAAATTCTCCTAGTCGGAAAGACTTGACAATTTTTAACTTCTTTAGATGTTTATGCACTGCTTGTCGGAGCGCACCTGTTCCTTTTCCGTGAACAACACGCACTTGGTTTAAATGAGCTAAATAGGCATCGTCAAGGTATTTATCCATAGTGGAAAGGGCTTCATCTACCGTTTTACCAATTAGATTAATTTCTGGAGAAATAGTAGAGGTTTTTGACATTCTTATTTTCCCAGAACTTGTTCTTTGAATATTAGGTCCAGTGATGACTTCTTCATCGATTTTTTCAATATCTTTTATATTCACTTGAGAACGGAGAATACCCATCTGTACATATAAATCTCCTCTGGCATTTGGAAGAGAAGTGATAGTTCCGTTTAGACCAAGAGAGAGGACTTTTACTGCATCACCTAGATGAAAATCTTCTGGTTTATTCTGTTTTTGAGATGGCTTTTGGGCTTTATAAGAGAGTTTTTCATTAGCAGCAGTTATCTTTTCACGCAGCAGACCTCTTGTGTTTTCCATATCTTTTCCACTCATTCCTTTATTGAATTTACGGATAGTTTCGTCTGCATAATCTTTTGCTTCCTGCAAAATTTTTCTGGCTTCTTCGTTCGCTTCTCGAATCATGCGTTCTTTACGCTCTTCTAATTGTTTTTGCTTTTCTAGTGTCTGCTTCTTTAATTGTTCTATTTCAGCGCGGTAAGCTGCTATTTCCTGCTGTTCTTTTTCAATAGTAACTCGGCTGGTTTCTAGATCCGAAAGTAAATCTTCAAAAGCGACATCTTGTTCTGTGATTCTCTTTTTGGCATCTTCGATAATAAATTCTGGAAGCCCTAATTTGCTGGAAATAGCGAAAGCATTACTCTTTCCGGGGATTCCAATTAATAAACGATAAGTAGGGCGTAAAGTTTCCACATCAAATTCACAACATGCATTTTCTACTCCTTCTGTGGAGAGTGCATACACTTTTAATTCACTATAATGAGTGGTAGCCATAGTTCTCACTTGCATATTGCGCAGGAAGGATAAAATAGAAGTAGCGAGAGCAGCGCCTTCTGTTGGGTCTGTTCCAGCTCCTAATTCGTCAAATAAAACTAAAGAGCGATCATCTGCTTTTTCTAAAATGGATACCGTATTCGTCATATGAGAAGAAAAGGTGCTCAAGTTTTGTTCGATACTCTGTTCATCTCCGATATCCGCATACACTTCTTCAAATACTGCCAGTTTAGAACCTTCAAAAGCGGGAATGTGAAGACCTGCTTGTCCCATTAGAGTCAAAAGACCAACTGTTTTTAAAGAAACCGTTTTTCCTCCTGTATTTGGTCCAGTCACAATGAGAAGATAAAAGTCATCTCCTAAATGAATGTTAGAAGGGACGACAGTTTTGGGATTCAGAAGGGGATGTCTGGCATCTTTTAAAAAGATAATCCCTTTATCGTTAAAAATTGGCTCACTGCCATGATAGGAACGGGATAAATTGGCTTTTGCAAAGATGAAATCTAATGTTGTGAGAATATGAAAATTGTCTTCTAATTCTGTTTGATTGAGCGCTGCAGTATTGCTTAGGATAGAAAGAATTTTTTCAATTTCCTCCTGTTCTTTTATCATAAGTTCTTTGATATCATTATTTAGTTTTACAACTGCCATAGGTTCTACAAATAGGGTAGAGCCAGTGGAAGATTGATCATGAATCATACCTGCAACTTGTCCGCGATACTCTTGCTTTACAGGGATACAATATCGACCATTTCTCATAGTGATAACATTTTCCTGAAGATAAGTTCTGGTATTTTGGTTGTTTATCATAGAAGAAAGCTGACTGCGAATTTTTTCATTGGTATTTTTTATTGTACGCCGGATAGATTTTAAATTAGGACTCGCTTCGTCGCTGATTTCCTCTTCTGAAACAATACAACGCTTTAATTCATAATTTAAAGAGTATAATGGTTCTAAGGAATCAAACATTTCATCTAAGGAATCTGGTTCTAATTCTACGTCTTTATTTCTAGCAAAACTTTTGACGCGGGAAGCAGTATCCAAAAGGGAGCTAATAGCTAATAATTCTCCGATTCCTAAAGAAGCGCCAACAGAAAGGCGTTTTAGGGACGGACGGATATCCTTGATGCCTGCAAAGGATAGACTGCCTTTTCTGATAAGACGCTGTAAGGCGTCACTGGTTTGTTTTTGTTGTTTTTGTATTTCTTCTATATCAGAAGAGGGAACTAAGGCGCGGCACAATTCTTTTGCTGTCTGTGACGCAGCATATTCCTCTAATCGTTCTTTTATTTTGTAAAATTCTAAAGTTTTTAACACTTTCTCGTTCATAATAATTCCTTTCTATATTAGGTGGGGCAATAGGTAACAGATAGATAGAAATAGATGACATATTCTATTATACATGAAAAAAATAAGAATTAAAACAGAAAAAATGGACTTTTAAATAAAAAATATTTATTGGGATATAGAGTTTGATTGTATTATGGGAATAAATATTTAAGAGGAGGATAAGGGAGTATGGGAGCGCATGGTTCGCGTAGGAGCAACTCTATTCCAACGAAGCCGCGCTTTCGCTCCGTTCCAGACGTAGCGGTACTAAATTCGTAGCCCTTTGCAGGACTACTCATTAAGTGCCGACGTCTTCCAAGGGGCTTCTTTTGGAATAGAGTTGCTCCTACGCTAGTTTGTAGTAGAGGAGAGATTTTAGGTGCGATGGTGGGAGGTTATAAGTTATTAAGGTGTAGTGGTTGTTTTATGATTTATAAGAATGAGGATTTTATTGCTAGTTTGATATAAGAAAATTAAATATATGATATATTTTGTTTTTATTAACTGATTTATTATTGTTTTGATAGATGCGGTTTTTTATAAGCTTTGATAGATGATTATGATATGTGAAAAAGTAAGACAAGTAGAAGTAGTTTATGGTATAATCAAATGAAAAAATTGTTTTAGGGAATGAAATCGTATGAGTGAAAGATGGGTTTGATATTGAAATTAGTATTTGTAGCATTTATTGAAACAATATTTTATATTTTTTTACTAATTGCATATTGTAACTGAGAACTGATGATGCTATAATCAGAACAATAAATCGAAATTTAAAGTATTATATAGAACAAAAGGTGTCAGAAATGAAAGTTATTTGGATATTTTAGTGAAGCATTTAGAATGTAACATTGAATAACACGAAAGCTTTCACTTGAAGACAAGGGTTTTAAACCTATTATAAAGCAATAAAAAGTTAAAAAATTTTTTCGCAGAAATTATGATTAGTTTTTCTAGAATGGTTAATAAACTAGCTAAGAGAAAGAAGTATTCCAAAAGAAGCCCCTTGGAAGACGTCGGCACTTAATGAGTAGTCCTGCAAAGGGCTACGAATTTAGTACCGCTACGTCTGGAACGGAGCGAAAGCGCGGCTTCGTTGGAATACTTCTTTCCCTTAGCGAACCTTTGTTATCCCTGTGAATAAAAAAATTCTTCCAAAATAAAATAGCAACAAAAAATACAGAACAAATGTTCAATTTCTCTGTACTTTTTGGAGAGATAGTGCTATACTATAAAAGTAACAGTTACAGAGATTTTTGTGACTTTCGTTATATATTGTAACACCTTATATTATTTGGTATTATAGCATTAAAAAAAGTGAATTTATAAATTTATTCGTGTAATCTAGAAAGTTTGACGTAAGCCAACTGAAAAAAAGAGAAATTACACGAATTTTTTTGGAAATTGCACAAATTTAAGACTGATAACAGCCATATTGAATCTGTGAAAGAGAGGTTTTCGTATGCCAGAGAAAATGGAATATTCGCAATCTGCTTCGCCGCTTGTTCCTGAAAACAACACAAAGAGCGATGCTGTTTTTCATTTACACGCTCCATATAAGCCAACAGGTGATCAGCCACAGGCAATCGAGCAGTTAGTGAAAGGATTTCAGGAGGGCAATCAATTTCAGACTTTATTAGGAGTTACTGGTTCTGGTAAGACATTCACAATGGCGAATGTCATTCAGGCACTCAATAAGCCGACGCTTGTCATCGCTCATAATAAGACATTAGCAGCGCAGTTATATGGAGAGTTTAAGGAGATGTTCCCTGAAAATTCAGTGGAATATTTTGTTTCCTATTATGATTATTATCAGCCAGAAGCATATGTGCCTTCAACAGATACTTATATTGAGAAAGATTCTGCTATTAATGAAGAGATTGATAAACTCAGACATTCTGCTACAGCGGCATTGACAGAGAGAAAAGATGTGATTGTAGTGGCGAGTGTTTCTTGTATTTATGGAATCGGTAATCCAGAGTTTTATCAAAATATGACACTTTCTTTAAGACCCGGAATGACGAAGGATAGAGATGACATTATAGATAAATTAATCGAAATACAATATGTGAGAAATGATATGGATTTTAAGCGAGGGACATTTCGAGTGAGAGGAGATGTGCTGGAAATCTTTTTGACTTCTGCAAGTGATACAGCGCTTCGGGTGGAGTTCTTTGGAGATGAGATTGAGAAGATTACAGAAATTAATGTGGTTACAGGAGAGATAAAGTATATTTTAGAACATGCCTATATTTATCCAGCTTCTCATTATGTAGTAGATCCAACAGCGATAGAACCAGCTCTAAAAGAGATAGAGCAGGAGATGAAAGAGCAAGTATTGTTTTTTAAAAGTGAGGATAAACTATTAGAGGCACAGAGGATCGCAGAGAGAACAAATTTTGATATTGAGATGCTCAGGGAAACAGGGTTTTGTTCTGGAATCGAGAATTATTCCAGACATTTCAATGGCTTAAAGCCCGGACAGCCTCCTTATACTCTCATGGATTTCTTTCCAGATGATTATCTAATTATTGTAGATGAGTCGCATATTACAATACCACAGGTGAGAGGGATGTATGCTGGTGACCAATCTAGGAAGTCTACTTTAGTGGAATATGGATTTCGTCTGCCGTCTGCAAAAGACAACCGTCCTTTGAGTTTTGAAGAATTTGAAAGTAAAATTAACCAGATGCTTTTTGTATCTGCTACTCCTTCTGTATATGAGAAAGATCATGAGTTATTGCGGACAGAGCAGATTATCCGTCCGACCGGATTATTAGATCCAGAAATTACAGTTCGTCCTGTGGAAGGGCAAATTGATGATTTGATCTCTGAAATAAAGAAAGAAGTGGAACGAAAGAATAAGGTTTTAGTGACAACATTGACAAAACGAATGGCAGAAGATTTGACAGACTTTATGAAAGAAGTCGGGATAAGAGTGAAGTATTTACATTCTGATATTGATACATTAGAACGCACAGAGATTATTAGGGATATGCGTTTAGATGTATTTGATGTATTAGTGGGTATTAATTTATTGAGAGAGGGTCTGGATATTCCAGAAATTTCTCTGATAGCGATTTTAGATGCGGATAAAGAGGGATTTTTGCGTTCAGAAACTTCTCTGATACAGACAATAGGACGTGCTGCTCGAAATGTAGAAGGACATGTTATTATGTATGCGGATACGATAACTGATTCGATGCGTGCAGCGATGGAAGAAACAAAGCGGCGTAGAGAGATTCAAAAGGAATATAATGAGAAAAATAACATCACACCGACTACGATTAAGAAGGCAGTGAGAGATTTAATCAGCATTTCAAAGACAGTGGAGAAAATAGGAAGCCAATTAGAAAAAGATTTAGAATCTATGAATGCAAAAGAGATGAATCAATTAATAAAAGAAGTGACTAAAAAAATGCATCAGGCTGCGGCAGAGCTTAATTTTGAGGAGGCGGCAGTATTGAGAGATGAATTGGTAAAAATAAAAAAGCAGCTAGAAAGTCTATCATAGATGGAGAAAGAAAAGCAAAAGTGAGGGAAACTATGGAAGGAAAGAGTAAGGAGATACAATATATTAAAATTCGGGGAGCGAATGAACACAATTTAAGAAATTTAGATGTGGATATTCCTAGAGAACAATTTGTAGTTTTGACAGGTTTGAGCGGTTCAGGAAAGTCTTCTCTCGCATTTGATACAATTTATGCAGAAGGGCAGAGGCGTTATATGGAATCTCTTTCTTCTTATGCCAGACAATTTTTAGGGCAGATGGAAAAGCCTAATGTGGAGAGTATAGAAGGTTTATCTCCAGCGATTTCTATTGATCAGAAATCTACGAATCGCAATCCTCGTTCTACTGTAGGCACAGTGACAGAAATTTATGATCATTTTCGCCTTTTGTATGCTAGAATAGGTATTCCACACTGTCCTAAGTGTGGGAGAGAAATTAAAAAACAGACCGTGGATCAAATGGTAGATCATATTATGGAATTGCCAGAGAAAACCAAAATTCAACTGCTCGCTCCTGTTGTGAGAGGGAGAAAGGGAGAACATGTAAAGGTATTAGAACAGGCGAAAAAAAGTGGTTATGTGAGAGTGAGAGTAGATGGCAATTTATATGAATTGACAGAAGAAATTAAATTAGAGAAGAATATCAAACATAATATTGAAATTGTGGTAGATCGTATTGTAATAAAAGAAGGAATTGAAAAGAGGCTGACAGATTCTATTGAAAATGTATTGCAGCTTTCCGATGGATTGCTAGTGGTAGATGTAGTGAATGGAACGCCTATGAATTTCAGCCAAAGCTTTTCTTGTCCAGATTGTGGGATCAGTGTTGATGAGATAGAACCCAGAAGTTTTTCTTTTAATAATCCATTTGGAGCTTGTCCCGAATGTGCAGGATTGGGGTATAAGATGGAATTTGATGAAGATTTGATGATTCCAGATAAATCTTTGAGTATTTCAAAAGGAGCGATTGCTGTATTAGGCTGGCAGTCTTGCGCAGATTCTTCTAGTTTCACAGGAGCGATTTTAAATGCTTTAGCACAAGAGTATCAGTTTGATTTGGATACACCATTTTGTGAATTACCTTTGTCTATTCAAAGTATATTGCTTCATGGGACAAATGGACATTCTGTAAAGGTTTTTTATAAAGGGCAGCGTGGAGAGGGTGTTTATGATGTGGAGTTTGAAGGTTTGATACGAAATGTGGAAAGAAGGTATCGGGAAACTGGGTCAGAATCTTCTAAAGCAGAATATGAAACTTTTATGAGAATTACGCCTTGTAAACTCTGTAAGGGGCAGAGGTTAAAGAAAGAGGCGTTAGCAGTCACAGTGTCAGATAAAAATATTTATGAAGTCACTTCTATGTCAATTAGACATCTTCAAGAGTTTTTAGCACATTTATCACTGTCTAAGATGCAGGAGTTAATTGGAAATCAGATATTAAAAGAAATTCAGGCTAGAGTAGGATTTTTGATGGATGTGGGGTTAGATTATTTAACGCTGTCTAGAGCTACTGGAAGTCTTTCGGGAGGGGAAGCACAGAGGATTCGGCTGGCAACTCAGATAGGTTCAGGATTGGTTGGAGTGGCTTATATTCTGGACGAGCCTAGTATTGGACTGCATCAGAGGGATAATGATAAGCTGTTGAAGACATTGATGCATTTGAGGGATTTAGGGAATAGTTTAATTGTAGTAGAACATGATGAGGATACCATGTTTGCGGCGGATTATATTGTGGATATTGGACCGGGAGCGGGGGAACATGGTGGGAAGGTAATCGCGCAGGGTACGGCAGAAGAGATTATGAAGAATGAAAATTCTGTTACAGGGGCGTATTTAAGTGGCAGAATAAAAATTCCTGTTCCAAAGGAGAGAAGAAAGCCGACGGGATTTTTAAAGATTTTAGGGGCGAAACAGAATAATTTAAAAGATATTGATGTGGAAATACCTTTAGGAATTATGACTTGTGTGACAGGGGTATCCGGTTCAGGAAAAAGTTCTTTAGTGAATGAGATTTTATATAAGCGTTTGGCTAAGGAGTTAAATCGAGCTAGATCGATTCCCGGGATTCATAAGGATATTATGGGAATGGAACAATTAGATAAAGTGATCAATATAGATCAGTCACCGATTGGAAGGACTCCTAGATCTAATCCAGCTACTTATACTGGAGTATTTGATATGATAAGAGATTTATTTGCGGCAACTCCAGATGCGAAGGCGAGAGGGTATCAAAAGGGGAGATTCAGTTTTAATGTCAAAGGAGGAAGATGTGAGGCTTGTTCGGGAGATGGAATCATTAAAATTGAGATGCATTTTCTTTCTGATGTCTATGTGCCATGTGAAGTATGTGGTGGAAAGCGTTATAATAGAGAAACTTTAGAGGTGAAGTATAAGGGAAAAAGTATTTATGATATATTAGATATGACAGTAGAAGAGGCGATGAAATTTTTTGAAAATGTGCCTTCTATTTATAGAAAAATTGCAACTCTATATGATGTAGGACTTTCTTATATTAAATTAGGGCAACCTTCTACCACATTATCAGGTGGAGAGGCGCAGAGGATAAAGTTAGCGACAGAATTGAGTAAAAGAAGTACAGGAAAGACGATTTATATTTTAGATGAACCTACTACAGGATTGCATTTTGCAGATGTGCATAAGTTGATCGATATTTTAAGAAGGTTGTCAGAAGGTGGAAATACAGTGGTTGTGATTGAACATAATCTAGATGTGATAAAGACCGCGGATTATATTATTGATATTGGACCAGAGGGTGGAGATAAAGGTGGAACTGTAATTGCACGAGGGACGCCGGAGGAAGTGGTAAGGGTATCGGATTCTTATACAGGAAGATATGTGGCGAAATATTTGGAGGAGAAATGAGGGGTTATAGTTTAGGATAGTTTGGGATATCTGAAAAATCAAAGGGTCGCTCAAGGAAGGAGCTATTCCAACGAAGCCGCGCTTTCGCTCTGTTCCAGATGTAGCCTATTAAATTCTCTGAACCCAATGGGTTCACCGACGTCTTCCAAGGGGCTTCTTTTGGAATAGTTCCTTCCCTGAGCTAGTTTGTTTATGGTTCTAATTTGTGAAAAGAGAATTTTATAATAATAGAATAAAAAGGTTGAACTGTTATACTAAAAGGGGATGGGTATATTCTACTGTGTTGACGGAAGTTCTTTTCTATGCTATGATTTTCTAATACGAAAATGTAAGTGATTTTAAGAAACAATAGGAGGAAATTATGGAAAGAGAAATGATTATTGTATTAGACTTCGGTGGTCAGTATAATCAATTAATTGCCAGAAGGGTCAGAGAATGTCAAGTGTATTGTGAAGTGCATCCTTATAATATGGAGATTGAGAAGATAAAAGAAATGAATCCAAAGGGGATTATTTTTACTGGTGGACCAAATAGTGCTTATGGACAAGATTCTCCTTCCTGTTCAAAAGAGATTTTTGAATTAGGTATTCCGATTCTTGGAATCTGTTATGGCTCTCAGTTGATGGCACATTTATTGGGCGGAAAGGTTACTACTGCACCTGTCAGTGAATATGGTAAAACGGAAGTTTCTGTGGACACTTCTTCTATTTTGTTTCAAGGAATTTCTGATAAAACGATTTGCTGGATGAGTCATACAGATTATATTGAAAAAGCGCCAGAAGGTTTTCAAGTGACAGCACATACACCTGTTTGTCCAGTAGCAGCGATGGAATGTGTTCAGAAAAATTTATATGCAGTACAATTTCATCCAGAAGTTATGCATACACAACAGGGGAAAGAGATGCTTTCTAATTTTGTCTATAAGGTGTGTCAGTGTTCTGGAGATTGGAAGATGGATTCTTTTGTGGAAACGAGTATTCAGACTTTAAAGGAAAAGGTCGGAAGCGGAAAGGTGCTTTGTGCGCTTTCTGGGGGTGTGGATTCTTCGGTGGCTGCTGTTTTACTCGCAAAAGCAGTAGGAAAGCAACTGACTTGTGTGTTTGTGGATCATGGTTTATTGCGCAAAGATGAAGGGGATGAAGTGGAGGAAGTATTTGGAGATAATGGTTCTTATGATATTAATTTTATCCGTGTGAATGTGCAGGAACGCTTTTATCAAAAGTTAGCAGGTGTGACAGAACCAGAGGAGAAAAGAAAGATAATTGGAGAAGAATTTATCCGTGTATTTGAAGAAGAAGCTAAGAAGATAGGAGCTGTGGATTATTTAGTACAAGGAACAATTTATCCAGATGTAATTGAAAGTGGGTTGGGAAAATCTGCTGTAATTAAATCTCACCATAATGTGGGAGGGTTGCCAGATCATGTAGATTTTAAAGAGATTATTGAACCGCTTCGTTTATTATTTAAAGATGAAGTGAGAAAAGCAGGATTAGAATTGGGGATTCCAGAAAAATTAGTGTATCGCCAACCATTTCCGGGACCGGGACTTGCAATTCGTATTATTGGAGAGGTTACAGCAGAAAAAATACAAATATTACAGGAAGCAGATGCGATTTATAGAGAGGAAATTGCAAATGCAGGATTAGATAAAAATTTAGGTCAGTATTTTGCTGCGTTGACCAATATGCGTTCGGTCGGTGTTATGGGGGACGAAAGAACATATGATTATGCAGTTGCATTAAGAGCGGTAAATACATCTGATTTTATGACAGCAGAAACCTCACAACTCCCTTGGGAAGTATTAGGAAAGGTGACAAGTAGAATTGTGAATGAAGTGAAACATATAAACAGAGTATTATATGATTGCACAGGAAAACCACCGGCTACGATTGAGTTCGAGTGATGAAATGGACTTGAAAAAGCCTTTATTTATGCGGGCTGCAAGCAAATTTGTTTAGGTGTTGGCAACGATTTGGCAACATTTTAAGTATCACTCACTGAATAAAAAATACTTCAATAACAGAAAAACCTTACTGATTTTCGGAAATGACAACTGAAAATTGGTAAGGTTTTTTGCGTTCATTTTTTCTTCTTGCGCTTTGCTTCTTTTTTGTCTGTACTTTCTGCTTCTTTGGCAGTGTCATTGATAAAGTCAAACAATTCTTGCGGAGGAACCTTTGCCCAGATTTGGTGGGTGTCAAGTTCTGGATATTTGTACCGCCACTCGTCATATTCTTCTTTGGTGATTTCGCCCTTTTCCAGTCTGGCGGCTTCTGACTGCCATGCATGGAACATTTTGAACATGGAAGAATAGGTGGAGTAATCGGACTTATCCAGACGCAGGCAGATTTCCCCGTCAATCTCACCGATTTTCAGCCCGTACATATCTTCCAGCGCAAAGAGGGTGTGCATAAGCCCGATATTTGTATCAATGTCCGGCACGGTGAGGGCGTGGGTGCTGATACCGAAAAGGTTCGCCATTTCTTTTACAAGGTCATGCTTCGGCACTCTGGCTTCGGATTCATACTGTGCCATACGGACGTCCGAGGTCTTTCCGAGGAAGCCGAGGATTTCGCCCAGTTGCTTCTGTGTCATGCCTTTTCTATTGCGAAAAAATTTGATACGTTTGCCGATTGCCATAACCAAACCTCCGTTGTAGTGGTTAAGCACAGCCATGCCAGCTCGATTCCGCTGTGCTTCATCTCGCTGTGGCGGTGCGCCATATACGCCTGTCATAAACCAGTCCGGCGTGTGCAAGCACCCGCCGTCCTGTTTTCTGCCAGCCGTGCATGGCTGTACTTAAACAAATTTGTTGAATTTAGTATAGCATGAGGAAATAGAAATAGCAAGAATAACTTAAATAAAAAAAGTTAAGATTCTTTTAAAAACCACTTGACTTAACGGAATTTATTTAGTATTCTATACGCAGGACTTAAACAAAAATAGTTAGAAAGGAGAAAACAACTGCATGACAGAAAAATCATTTATGACAGTGGAGGAAGTGGCAGCGGAATTGCGTGTGTCGAAGTCAAAAGCCTACCAGATTGTAAGGGAACTGAATACAGAGTTACAGAAACAGGGCTATCTGACCGTGACAGGACGTGTGAACGCTACATTTTTTCATAAAAAGGTCTGTTACAGCGAATAGGGAAGGAGAGTGATTAAAAGATGGCTGTATACAAAGACAATGCAACTGGAACATGGAGAGTAATTTACCGTTTCACCAACTGGAAGGGGGAAAGAAAGCAGACACAAAAGAGGGGCTTTGCAACGAAAAGGGAAGCGCAGGCGTGGGAACATGAAGCCATGCTCAAACAGGGGGCAAAGTTGGATATGACTTTCGGCAGTTTCTTTGAAGTATACGAAGCCGATAAGAAACAGCGTGTCAAGGAAAGCACTTGGGAATCCAAAAGCCATGTGATACGGACAAAGATTTTACCGTACTTTGAAAACCGCAA
>CAJUHN010000008.1 GCA_910585935.1 uncultured Lachnospiraceae bacterium
ACGTCTGGAACGGAGCGAGAGCGCGGCTTCGTTGGAATACTTCCTTGCCGCAGCGAACCCTTGATTCCAAATAAGCTGAACTGTAACATGTATAATACAAAATTATAAAAGGGGTAATGATATGCCAACATCATATACAGAAGCCAACTACGAAAATTCCGTAATAGAACTATTTAAAAATGATTTAGGTTATGAATATATATATGGTCCAGAAATTGAAAGAGATTTCTATAGTCCGTTATATAATGAAGTATTGGAGGATTCTCTATATCGTCTGAACAAAAAACTTCCAAATGATGCCATTCAAGATGCATTATTTAAGCTCAAAAATTTTGAAAACGGTGAGCTTGTTCAGAAAAATGCTGTTTTTATGGAGTATTTGCAAAATGGTATTCCAGTAAGATATTTTATAAATGGTGAAGAACGCTCTTCTATTGTTTATCTTGTAGACTACAAAAATCCCAACAATAACTCTTTTATCGTAGCAAATCAATGGACTTTTATTGAGAACAGCAATAAACGACCTGATATACTTGTATTCTTAAACGGTCTTCCAGTTGTATTGATAGAGCTAAAATCTCCCTCCCGTGAAGAAACAGATGCTTCTGAAGCATATAGACAGCTTCGTAACTATATGATGGAAATTCCGTCTATGTTCATCTATAATGCAATCTGCGTGATGAGTGATCAGCTAACTTCTAAAGCAGGTACAATTACTTCTGGTGAAGACCGTTTTATGGAGTGGAAAACTAAAGATGGAAGTTATGAAAACACTCAATATGCACAGTTTGATACTTTCTTTGAGGGAATGTTCCAAAAAGAAAGACTGCTGGATATTATGAAAAACTTTATCTGCTTTTCAAATGAGGGCATCAATAACTTTAAAATTCTTGCTGGTTATCACCAATACTTTGCGGTAAGAAAAGCCATAGAATCCACAAAACAAGCTACGATTACTGATGGAAAGGGAGGCGTCTTCTGGCATACACAAGGCAGCGGAAAATCTTTATCGATGGTATTTTATGCTCATTTACTTCAGGAAGCACTCAATAGTCCTACCATTGTTGTTTTGACAGACAGAAATGACCTTGATGATCAGTTATATAACCAATTTGCAAAGTGCAAAGAATTTTTAAGACAAGAACCTATGCACGCTGCAAGCCGAGAAAATCTAAAAGATATTCTCTCAGGCAGACAAGCAAACGGCATTATCTTTACCACAATGCAAAAGTTTGAGGAATCACATGAAGCCTTATCAGAACGACGTAATATCATTGTAATGGCAGATGAAGCACATCGCGGACAATATGGACTTACTGAAAAGATTAAGATTACAAAAAATGAAAAAGGCGAGGAAATAGCAAAGCGTATTGTTGGAACTGCTCGTATCATTCGTAATAGCCTGCCTAACGCTACCTATATTGGCTTTACTGGAACACCTATCTCTTCTGCTGACAGAAGTACCCGTGAGGTATTTGGTGATTACATTGACATTTACGATATGACACAAGCTGTTGAAGATGGAGCAACCAGACCAGTATATTATGAGAGCCGTGTCCTCAAATTAAAACTAGATGAGCAAACATTGAAATTAATTGATACAGAATATGACATTATGGCAGCAAATGCAGATGCCGAAGTCATTGAAAAAAGCAAACATGAGCTTGGACAGATAGAATCTGTGCTTGGTAACGACCAAACCATTCATTCTCTTGTTTGCGATATCCTCGATCATTATGAAAATAACCGTCAGAATTTATTGACTGGTAAAGCAATGATTGTTGCATATTCCCGTACAATCGCTATGAAGATTTACAATCATATCTTAGAACTTCGTCCCACTTGGAATGAAAAAGTGGGAGTTGTAATGACTTCAGGTAATAAAGACCCTGAAGAATGGAGAAAAATTATCGGCAATAAACACCATAAGGACGAGCTTGCCAAAAAATTTAAGGATAACAATAGTCCGATGAAAATCGCGATTGTTGTGGATATGTGGCTAACTGGTTTTGACGTGCCATCACTCGCTACAATGTATGTATATAAGCCAATGTCTGGACATAATCTTATGCAGGCTATTGCCCGTGTAAACCGTGTATTTCGTGACAAAGAAGGCGGACTTGTTGTGGATTATGTTGGTATTGCTTCTGCTCTGAAACAGGCAATGAACGATTATACAACTCGTGATAAAAAGAACTATGGGGATACTGACGTTGCGAAAGTGGCATATCCCAAGTTCCTTGAAAAGCTCTCTATATGTAAAGATATGTTTCATGGTTATGATTACTCAAAGTTTATGGTGGGAACAGACCTTGAAAGAGCAAAAACTATAAGTGGTGCGGTTAACTTTATCATTGCGAGAGAAAAGAAAGAAGAAAAAGATACTTTTATCAAAGAAGCACTTATGCTCCATCAGGCATTATCTCTTTGTTCGTCCCTTGCTGATGAAACAATGCGATTTGAAGCTGCGTTCTTTGAAGCTGTGAGGGTGTTAGTTCTCAGATTGAGCAATACTGGCATTGGAAAGAAAATATCATTGCCAGAAATGAATTCACGTATCAATGAATTATTAAAACAGAGCATCAAGAGTGAAGGAGTCATCAATCTATTCTCTGATGTAAAAGAGGAATTTTCACTCTTTGACCCCAAATTTCTTGGAGAAATCGCAAGAATGAAAGAGAAAAACCTTGCCGTTGAATTACTGAAAAAATTGATTGCAGAACAAGTTTCCATTTATCGCAGGACAAATATTGTGAAATCTGTGAAATTCAGTGAGATTATGCAGAGTTCGCTTAAAGCATATCTAAATGGTATGCTGACCAATGAAGAAGTCATTGAGGAAATGCTTCAATTAGCCAAACAGATTGTTGCAGCTCAAAAGGAAGGCGACCAATTAGGACTCACCGAAGATGAACTCGCTTTCTATGACGCACTTACAAAACCACGAGCAATAAAGGACTTTTACAAAAATGAAGAACTAATTGCGATTACAAAGGAACTAGCTGAAACACTCCGCAAGAACAAAACCATAGACTGGCAAAAACGTGAGTCGGCAAGAGCCAAAATGCGTATGCTTATCAAGAAGCTTTTGAAAAAACATAAATATCCACCAGAGGGTATGGAAGACGCAGTTCAAATTGTTATGACACAGTGTGAACTTTGGACAGATAACATTATGGATATATAATCACATAGAAAATACTTTAAATAGATAACCATTTTAGACAAAATATCCCAAAAGCCCCCTTTAGAAGCAGCTTGTCCATTAATCCATTCGCAGTTTCACAAAAAGCGAAACTGCGAATTTAGTATCCATTACATATAAAACAAAACAAAACAAAAACACCTCTTCACTAAAATATTCCCTTACCATATCACCCCTCTATTCTCAAGTAAGCCAAACAGTAACAGAAATTAAAATACAAACAAAATATATCCTCTTTATACTTACAAATATTTTATCATCTATATTTTCTCCAACATTTGCTCAACAAATTTTAACTAGAAAAAATTTATAATATTTTATAAATATAAATCAAACCAAGTTTCTAAAAAAAGTAAAAGAATTACTTATAAAATTCTATGAATAAAACACAAGTCCAGCAATACCACTTATCAGCATAATTACAATTGGATTTATTTTCCATTTACGCAATATGAACAGCATAACTAAAAACATAAATAATGCAGTCCAATTAAGCGCTAAAAAATCTAAATTAGACTTATTACCACCATATAGTGCTAACAATATAATTGTACATGAAGCTGAAATAATCAAACCTAACGAAGCCGATTTTAATCCATTTAACACTTCCAACACATAAGTAGATTTTTGATGTGTCTGAAAAAAATTATATAATATCAACGAAATAATAATTCCACACAATATACAACCAATAGTTGCTGCTATTGCTCCTATAATTCCACTAATTTGAAGTCCAACAAATGTTGATGTATTAACAGCTAATGGTCCAGGCGTCATTTGTGAAATAGTAATAATATCTGTAAACATTTTTTCACTTATCCAACCCGTGCTCTTTACGACTTGTTCTTGAATTAAAGGTATAATCGCATAACCTCCCCCAATACTGAATAAACCAATTTTAAAAAAAACAAAAAATAACTTCCACACAATATTCATTTATCTTTCCTCTTTTTATAAAATACTTGTAAAACACACAAAAAACAGCAAACCAAAAGTATCAAAGCCACATTGATACCCAATACAAAATTCGCTATAAACGATAGCGGTATCATAATAGAAAAAAAGAAAGACCTTTTCTTTAATATCATAGAACACATATCAACAATTAAATCAACCATTAAAGCAGCAACACCCGCTTCCATACCTTTCAAAATTGCAGCAATAATTATATTGGAAATAAATATTTTATAAAATGCTGAAACAAACCCAAGAATAACAAGCGGTGGAATGATGGCAGCAAAACAGCTTATGAAAACTCCCATAATACCAGCTACTTTATATCCAGCCAAAGCAGATAGATTGATTGCAATAGCTCCGGGTGTTGATTGCGCAATAGCAGCCATATTTATTAAGTCCTCTTCTGTAAAATACTGTTTTTTTACAACAAAAAAACGGCGAACCATCGGAACAACTATATAGCCACCACCAAAAGTAAAAGCACTTATAAACAGATTGGTTGCTAAGAGCCATACATAGATATTTTTACTCTGTTTCATATTATTCTCCTCCTATTCCAACCTATTATATCCCTTGCTTTGAAATCTGTAAAATGCTATAATTTTATATAATCCATCTATTTTATTCATATACATAATAATCAATCCCTAAAGCTATATAAACATTGACCTTTTTAAAACCTATTTCACATATCTCCTCCCTAAGATTTCATAAATAAGTTATCATAACATTCCCTTTCCACAGCGCCACCTTTTTGAGTTTCCCAATCACCTAATTTTATTTATATCGAAAAAGGAGAAAAAAATGGTACTACGACATTTAGAAATTTTAGAAGCAATTGCAGAAACTGGAACTTTTACAAGTGCTGCAAAAAAACTGTATATTACACAATCTGCTGTTTCTCATGCTGTTGCTGAACTTGAAAAACAAGCAGGAACAGCTCTCTTTGAGCGTTTCCCAAAAGGTGTTATCTTAACCCCTTGTGGGGTTTCTCTTCTAGAAGAATCCCGCAATATTTTAACAGCTTGCAGAAATTTAGATAGAAGAATAAATCATCTGGAAGAAAATACTCCTATTAATATTGTATCAAGCATTACAATCGCCTCTTTCCTGCTCCCCGAAATACTCAGTCAACTAAAAACATCATTTCCCGAAATTCAAATTTCTGTCCGAGTTGCAAGTGCAAATACTGCTATTGATATTTTACAGCGTGGAAATGCTGATATCGCATTTTGGGAAGGTATTGCTCCAAAAGGTAATTTTCATACAATTCTCTTAGGATCTTATAAATTATGTGCCGCCTGTGCGCCAGATTTTTATTTATCTGATCTGACAATCACCCCAGCCCAATTATGTGACTATCCATTATTACTCCGTGAACAAGGAAGCGCTATCCGCGATACATTAGATAATATACTTGCCCTCGCTAACTTAAAGGCAGAACCTGTATGGGAAAGTGTTAATTCACTCGCTCTTATCAAAGCTGCCGAAGCAGGACTAGGCATTACCATTTTGCCAGAAAAATTATTATTGGATTCTTTACTTTTAAAGAAACTACACATCATTCGCTTAGCTGGAATGGAAATGGAAAACCAAATGTTAGCATTATTCCACAAAGATAAATACATCACAAAACCTTTTCAAATACTGATAGACATACTGAAAAGCAGAAACGAATTTCGCTCTTTATAACATGAAAACATAATCCCTATTTTATGCAAAATATTAATTGCAGCTTGAAAATTGTTTTGCAGTATTTGTGTCATATTTTGTAATATTATTATAAATATATGTATAATTTAATGTTAAAATTTAAAAAAATAAAAAAGAAAGTTGTATCTTGTTTTAATGATAGAAAATTAGATACAACTCCTTTTACTGCAAAAAATAAGCCTGATTTTCTACTCCGCTTTTTGAGATAATTTGACTGTAAGGCTATTTTCATATGTTTTTACAAAACGATAAAATGTACTGCGTGAGCATTTACATAAAGAGGCTGCGGTATTAGCAGTGATTTTTTTTCGTTTCCATTTAAAATAAATGGCTGAAAAATTGGCTGGCAATACTGCAGGAGGGCGTCCGAATTTCACACCTCTTTTCTTAGCTTCTAAAATTCCTTCCGCCTGTCTTGCGTGTATCATTTCACGTTCTGTCTGTGCTACATAGGATAATAAGGCAATGATGATATCACTGATTAATGTTCCAATTAGGTCTTTATGGCTTCTAGTATCAAGTAAAGGCATATCAAGTATGACAATATCAGCTCCTATTTCCTGATTAATATGACGCCATTCTTTTAAGATTTGCTCATAATTTCTTCCTAACCTGTCCAGAGATTTTAGATATAAAATGCTTCCCTTTTTTAATTTTCTTAAAAGCTTCCGATAGGCAGGGCGATCAAAATTTTTCCCACTCATTTTGTCCAAATAAATATGTTCTTTTGGAATCCCTAATTGTTCAAATGCGGCTATCTGGCGAGCTTCATTTTGATCAGAAGAAGATACTCTGGCATAGGCATAAACATTATTAAATGGTTGTTGATTATTGTAGTACATCTCATTCATTACTTCCTTTAAATTTTATTTATTCATATAATAAAATTGTAAAGGAGAAAACAAAAAAATGGAAGTGGATATTGTAGGAAAAATAGTGGAAAAAATAAGCGATTTTTATTACAAAAATGTAAAATATTTCAAAAATTTATGATAAGTTTGGAAAAAGATGATAGGTTATCCGCTATTGGAGAATAATAGATAAAAAAATAAGCAATTTCATTTCTGTTGAATATGAGTCTAAATATATATAATCTGTGTTTATATAATATTGATTTATGAATTGTTATTGTTCCCTTTGTTAAAGCAAGAAATACACTGAAACAAGAAAGTATTTAGGCAAAGCCGTACTTCCGCTCCATTCCAGACATAATAGACACTAAATTCGCAGCTTCTAACAGAACTGCTCAGTCAAATCGGATATTCGCAATCCGCTTCGCTACTTGCTCATAACCTCATAGCTGCTATCGCAGCTTTTCCGTGGGAGTCTGCACTCCCACGGAAACAAGGAAGTCCCAACCCACCGCTTTCGCCTTGGCGGCTTAGAAGCGGGGGACTTCCTTGATGAGGTTAAATACCAACGTCTTCCAAGCCGCTTCTTCCTAAATACTTCCTTGCCTTCGCTGATTGTTGGCTGTTCTGCTTTTGGAAAAGATATAATAATTGTAGCTCGCAGCCATCTTGTGCCTCGAGTATAATAATCACCAAAGCAATTTATCACAAGATAGAGGTTGATATGTCCATGTTGATATATAAAACATAGACAAAGCAAATAAGGGGTGTTATAATGACTTCAGCAATAAACTGGAATTTGGAGGGAATTATAATGGCTGAAAATAATGTAAAGTCCAAAGAAAAAACTATCCATGATGGTGTTTCTCCCATCAATATCCCCGAAGAGGAGAACGAAAGTAAAGTATTTCAAATACTTTGGGAATATCTTGTCCCATCATATGGGAAAGCCCAAACAGCACAGGGAGAAATTATTCGAATCGCAGGCAGAGTGCAACATGAATTTTTAGATAACGGCTGTATCAACTGGGACGAGGATTTTCAAAAAATGTTGGATGCTTTCCTAAAATATCTTCAATTAGGCAATGGATTTAACGACAAAGATTTGAAAGTTGCAGAAGTTTTAGTGCAGCTCCTAAAGGAGAATGGGGATAAAGGCTTTATAGACAACCGATTGACCACAGTTTTATGTAGTTGCGCTATAGCTTGGATTAAACAAAATCCAGAGGTCATAGAACCTTTGAAAGCAGAATATAACAGATAAACTTAAATTCTTATTTTTCAGAAGGATAACAAAGCCATACAAAGCAGTCAGTGGTCAAGATAAATGACACTTTCAGCTCCATCATTGACTGCTTTGTCCTCTTGCCCCCATTCTACCCTACTAATAGTCTTTATCTTCATGCTTATTGGTAAAAAGCTTTTCTGAATGAAAAAATAGTGTTCTGTATTCCCTTTTTCTTGAAATTATCCCATTTTAAAAACAATATGTTCCTGTTCTAACAGTTCAATTTCTGTCTTTCGATTGGAAGTCAATTTCACACATAGAGCATTTTTCTACTTTTTAAACAATAACTTTTTTAATATTTCTAGAATAGCCAACAAACTAGCAAAGGCAAAGAAGTATTCCAAAAGAAACCCCTTGGAAGACGTTGGTACTTAATAAGCAAACCCGCAAGAAGCGGGATTTGCGAATTTAGTACCACTACGTCTGGAACGGAGCGGGAGCGCGGTTTCGTTGGAATACTTCTTTGCCGCAGCGCCCCTCTAGCCAAAATGTTCTCTTAACATTTCACAATCCCATCTCCTCAAAAAAACAAAAATCCCTTTTAAAAATTTACAAAATAATTCTATTTTATGGTTGCTGATTTTAAAAAGAGATAGTAAAATATTTTGTATCAGTCAAGTATTTTAACCATTCAAACTGATAAAAAAGTAACAAAATGGGAGGATGAAGATGCTAGAAAGATTTCAATTTGGAACACCGATAAAAACAGGTGCAGTGGTGGAAGAAATTTCTATTTCAAATAAGGAACTTCCTTTTTTTGAAATAAAAAAAGAAGAGAATAAAATCCATTTTCTTTATTCATTAGGTGACAAAGACAAAATTTATGGATTAGGAGAACAGATAAGAGGGATTAATAAAAGGGGATGGACTTATACAAGTTATTGTGCAGATGAAGGATATCATACAGAAGGAAGACATTCTCTTTATGGCGCACATAATTTTCTCATCATAAATGGCAAGGATACTTTTTTAGTATTTTTCGACTATCCGGGAAAAATAATTTTTGATTTAGGTTATACACATGCAAATGAAATAGAAATTACAATGGAATATGCAGATATGGACTGCTATATTATCACAGAGGATATAGAACATGGAAAGCTAGAAAAATTAGTCAACGATTTCCGGCATTTGATAGGAAGAAGTTATATTCCGCCACTATGGGCATTTGGTTATCAGCAGAGCCGTTGGGGATATAAAAATGAAAAAGATATTTTAGAAGTGATGCAAAAACATAGAGAACAGAAGATTCCTTTAGATGCGATTTATTTAGATATCGATTATATGGAGAGATTTAAGGATTTTACCATTCATCCAGAACGCTTTCCAGATATGAAAAAATTAGTAGAAACATTAAAAAAAGAACATATTCATCTTGTGCCTATTATAGATGCAGGAGTGAAGGTAGAAAAAGGATATTCTGTATATGAAGAAGGCGTAGAAAAGGGATATTTTTGTGAGGGAGAAGAAGGAATTTTTACAGCAGGTGTCTGGCCGGGATTCGTACATTTCACTGATTTTATGAATCCAGAAGCATCGAAATGGTTTGGAAATCAATATAAAACCCTTTTTGAGATGGGGATAGAAGGATTTTGGAATGATATGAATGAACCCAGCATGTTTTATTCTTTAGAAGGGTTAAAGGAAGTTTGTGAAGTAGCTTCTCAAATGGATTGGGAAAATTTTGACTTAAATCATTTTCTGACATTACAGGCGAAAGTAAATGTGATTGCGAATAAAGAAGAGGATCATAAACATTTTTATCACAACATAGAAGGACAGAAGATTCCTCATAATAAAGTACATAATTTATATGGCTATTATATGACTAGAGCAGCGAAAATGGCGATGGAAGAATATGATGAAAAGAAGAGAATGTTATTATTTTCCAGATCTTCTTATATCGGAATGCATCGTTATGGAGGAATATGGACAGGAGATAATAAATCTTGGTGGAGTCATATAAAATTATTAGTACAGATGATGCCATCTTTAAATATGTGTGGATTTTTATATACAGGGGCAGATATCGCTGGTTTTAGTGATGATGTGACACAAGATCTGATGGCAAGGTGGATGGCATTTACTATCTTTGTACCACTTATGAGAAATCATTCTGAAGTAGGTGCAAGAAGACAGGAAGTATATCAATTTGATAATTGCAAAGAAATCAGTAATTTCATAAAATTCCGCTATCGTCTGATTCCATTTTTATACAGCGAATTTATAAAATCAGCATTATGGAATCAAATGTATATGAAACCACTTTCTTTTTCTTTTGAAAATGATGAGATGGCATGTTCTGTAGAAGATGAAATTTTATTAGGAGATACTCTTTTATTAGCTCCTGTTTATGAACAAAATGCATTAGGAAGATATATTTATCTTCCAGAGGATATGAAAGAAGTGCGTTTGAAAGCAGATGGGAAAATAGAACAAAAGGTAGTAGAGAAAGGACATCATTATTTAGAAGTACCAGAAGAAGAATTAGTATTTTTTATTCGGAAAAATAAGATGTTGATTCTAGGAGAAGAGGCAGAATGGACAGACGAGAAGATATATGAAAAATTGACTATTATTGCTTATATAGAAGATAAATGTGAATATGTATTATATCAAGATGATGGAATCTCTACAGAATATGAAAAACCAGAACATTTTAAGAAAATATGTGTAGAAAGAAATGAAAATGGAGAGATTGTAGTGACAGAAAATGGAGGATTTTCTGATATCCATATTTTAGAATAATAAATATTAAAATAAAAGAAATAGTATAATTCTGAAAGTGTTATTTTTTAACATAAAATAAATTCCTCTATTTCTATAAATGGTGGAATGAATAGAAAAAACAGTATCCTACGACCAGAAATAGAGGAAGAGAAATCAGAGGATATTTTTCACTGACAAGAGGTCAATCCCCACAATCGCGAGATACTGCCACATTTCATGAAATTACTGAGCGTGGATTCAAACAATCAGCAATTTTATTGTGATATATTCAAAAGCGCCCAAGGACATTCTTGATAAAAATATTTTCTCCTTGTTTTTATTGTTAAAATAAGGTACGATGAAAGAGAAAATAATTGTTCTTTTTATAATTAATAGAACAGAAATGGAGGGAAGAAATGTTTTTTACAGAACGAAAATTAGAAGCAAGAGCAGGTGAGTTAGCTGGATATCGATACAGAGAAGGAAAAGGTGTAGAACTCTGGGCAAAAGAGGATACAGAAAAAGAAGTTCGTCCAGAACTTCCACAGGGATTAGATGGATTTGAACAGATGAAAGTGGGAGAGAGCTGGAGTGGCAGAGATAAGTATTTATGGCTGAAAGCAAATATTTCTATACCTGAAGAGTGGGCAGGAAAAAGAATACTTGGAATTTTTGATTTCGGTATGACTGGTGTAGGGAATAATTCTGGTTTTGAATCTTTACTTTATCTCGATGGAAAGCCTTATCAAGGTGTAGATGTAAATCATAAAGAAGTATTTTTAGAAGAAGGCAGTGCAGGAAAAAGCTTTGATTTCACATTTCGCCTTTGGTCGGGATTAGAAGGTGGCGGAACACCTAGCCCTCAAACTCATCAGATAAAAAGAGCAGAAATCGCGTGGTTAGATGAAAAGACAGATGATCTTTTCTATATGTCAAAATTAGTGATAGACACCATAAAAAATCTTTCTGAACAAGATCCTATTCGCCATGAATTAAAGGTGCATTTGAATCAGGCTATGAAAATGATCGATTGGTCTTATCCGGGAAGTGATGAATTTTACGAAACAGTAGCAAAAGCAGATGATTATTTAAATGAAAAAATAGATTCTATGGATAAACAGTCTATCGTAAAAGTGAAATGTATAGGACATACACATATAGATGTGGCATGGCTTTGGAGATTAAAGCATACTAGAGAGAAATGCTCTCGTTCTTTCTCTACTGTATTGAGATTAATGGAACAATATCCAGAATATATCTTTTTACAGACACAGCCTCAATTATATGAATATATCAAAGAAGATTATCCAGAAATCTATGAAAAGATGAAGCAAAAGATAGCAGATGGTCAGTGGGAAGTCGATGGAGGTATGTGGGTAGAAGCTGACTGTAACTTGACCAGCGGAGAATCTCTGACCAGACAATTTTTAATTGGAAGCAAATTTATTAAAGAAGAATTTGGTAAAGATGTGGAATATCTATGGCTGCCCGATGTATTTGGATATTCTTGGGCACTCCCTCAGATTTTGAAAAAGTCTGGAATCAGTACTTTTATGACAACAAAGATCAGTTGGAATCAATATAACCGTATGCCACATGATACTTTTTACTGGAAAGGAATCGATGGAACAGAGATATTGACTCATTTTATCACTACTCCAGAACCTTGGAGCGAACCCGGATCTTGGTTCTACACTTATAATGGAAGACTTCTTCCAAAGACAGTAAAAGGTGTTTGGGATGCTTATAGCGAGAAAGACATCACAAAAGAATTATTGATTTCTTATGGATATGGTGATGGCGGCGGCGGTGTAAACCGTGATATGTTGGAAACGAGAAGAAGAATCAATCGGATTCCGGGACTCCCCATATTAGAAACTGGCAAAGCAGGAGATTATTTCAGAAATTTACAAGAAACAGTAAAAAATACAGAAGAATATGTACACACATGGGACGGAGAATTATATCTGGAATATCATAGAGGAACTTATACCAGTCACGCTTATAATAAAAAAATGAATCGTAAAATGGAATTTTTATATCGTGATGCAGAATGGAAATCAGCTATGGCAGCGGTAAAACAAGGTGATATCGCAAAAGCAGAGCAAGAAGAGCTGACTAAAGGCTGGAAAATTTTATTGACACACCAATTCCATGACATCATTCCAGGTTCTTCTATCAAAGAGGTATATGATGATTCTGTTGTGAACTATGAAGAAACAGAACAGATTGCCTGTGGTGTAGAAACTCGTGCATGGGGTATTTTAGCGAAAGAAGCAGAAAATAATTATACCATTTGGAATAATTCTGGCTGGGTGAGAAGCGAACTTGTATGGATAGAAGAAAATAGAGCAGGAAGTTTTGTGGATAAGAATGGAAATGCCCTTTCTAGTCAAAAAGTAGAAGGTGGTTATGTTGTTGAAGTAAATCATGTGCCATCTATGGGAAGTGAAGTGATTACATTTATAGAGGAACAAAAAGAAGAAGCATCTGTATTCACTATCACAGAAAATAAAGTAGAAACTCCATTCTATCATATTACTTTAAATGAATTTGGACAGATTACTTCTATTTATGATAAAGAAAATGATAGAGAAGTGATACCAGAAGGTCAAAAGGCAAATGTACTTCAGATGTTTGAGGACAAACCTCTTGGAAACGATGCATGGGATATCGATATTTTCTATCAAGAAAAGATGAAAGAGATCACAGATTTAAAGAAAGTAACTGTGACAGAAAACGGTGCATTACGTGGTGTATTGCATTTTGAATGGGAATATGGAAAATCTATTGTAAAACAGGATATGATTGTTTATGCAAAAGACAGAAGGATTGATTTCAAGACCTATGTAGATTATCATGAAGTGCATCAGTTGATGAAAGCAGCATTTCCTGTTGATATTCGCAGCACATATGCAGTTTATGATGTGCAGTATGGAAATGTAAAACGTCCGAATCATTGGAATACCAGTTGGGATCAGGCGAGATTTGAAACAGTAGCGCATAGATGGGTGGATTTATCAGAGCATAATTATGGTGTCAGCTTATTAAATGACTGCAAGTATGGACATGATATAAAAGGAAATGTGTTAAGAATCACTTTGATTAAGGCTGCTACACATCCAGACTATTTACAGGATATTGGAGAGCATGAATTCACTTATTCCTTATTCCCTCACAATGGAGATTTTGTGACAGGTCATACCGTAAAAGAAGCATATGCTTTAAATCAGCCATTGACAGCACAAAAAGGTGTTGCAGAAGGAATAAAAGAGAGTTTCTTTGGATTTGACAGTGAATATGTGGAATTAGATGCGATCAAACAGTCAGAGGATAAGAAGTATTTAGTCGTGAGATTCCATGAATATACAGGTTCTAAGAGAAAAGTTAAAATGATACCGGGATTTTCTTATCAGGCATATGCTGAGTCTGACTTGATGGAAAGACCAATAGAAGAAATGAAAAAGAAGGAAGAAGATAGTATTACAGTAGAAGTGAAACCATATGAAATTAAAACGTATTTATTTCAGATTTGATTTAGTGAGATGAGATCAGATTTATAGATTAATTTGGTTTTAAAGATTATAAAAAGTGAGAGAATTGTTGTTTTAAGGATAAGGGAAACAGAGGTTCGCTCCAGAAAGACACCATTCCAACGAAGCCGCGCTTTCGCTCCGTTCCAGACGTAACGGACACTAAATTCGCAAATCCCGCTTCTTGCGGGTTTGCTCATTAAGTGCCGACGTCTTCCAAGGGGCTTCTTTTGGAATGGTGTCTTTCTTACGCTAGGTTGCCGATTGTTCTGAGGAGGAGTTTGATTTTGCAACATAGGAATGTTATAATTTTGCAAAAAGAGGAGGAAATGTCAAATGCAGATTTCCAGCAGATTTACATTAGCTGTACATATATTTGCCTGTATTGATACATTCAAAGATGAGTATAAAATAACAAGTGATTTTCTTGCTAGTAGTACGAATGTCAATCCAGTTATTATTCGCAAGATACTTGGACAGTTGAAAGCAGCAGGGCTTTTAGATATCAAAAGAGGATCGGGAGGAGCGTCCATTACTAAACCGCTGGATAAAATTAGTTTTCTGGATATTTATTATGCAGTAGAATGTATAGATAACGGCGAATTGTTTCATTTTCATGAGAATCCTAATATGGAGTGTCCAATCGGACGAAATATTCACTTGATTATGGATGACAAGTTGAACAGAGTACAAGGTGCAATGGAAAAGGAACTTGCTTCTATTACACTTCAGGATATCAAAAAGGATATTAAAAATATGTTGTAACTCTTGACATTACAATATGATTTTGATATAATTTTGTTGTAATGATAGATATTACATTAAAAATTATTTTCAGGAGGTACAGAAAATGGGAAATTACAGTAAGGTAAATGTGACATCGGATGCGAGAACAGAGCTTCATGATAAGTTATCATTGACAGGAGCAGAAATCAGTATCAATAATCTTCCAGCAGGAGTAGGAGTGCCTTTTATTCACTCTCATAAGAATAACGAAGAAATTTATGCGATTTTGTCAGGGAGTGGAAAAGTGATAGTGGAAGGAGAATCTATTGAACTTGAAGCCGGTGACTGGATTCGCATTGCCCCAGCAGCACAACGTCAGTTTTTTGCAGCAGATGATGAGGGAATTAGTTATGTTTGTATTCAGGTAAAGGAAAATTCGCTGGAGAGCTATACAAAAGAAGATGCCATTATCCATAATTAGAAAGAATCATATAATGAAGTGTGTATTTATTGAAAAGTTTTTAGTATGTATTTTATTGTGGAGATTATTTATAATTAAAATCAAATGTATTATATAAAATCAGGCTGATGAGAAATGAAACCTTATCAGCCTGATTTTGCATAAAGTAATTTTAGGATTTTTATTGTTTTGGATATTTTATTAGTGTAGAGTAAAGATGACTATAGAAATATTGTATAAGAATGGGGGATAAAGATGGGGTTTTGGATAAAAAAAGGACAAAAATGTCAGCTTAGAATTGACGAGAGAGAAACAGAGGCAGTAAAGATTGCCGTTTTCAATCTAGCTATGGATTTAGAGAGGATATTGGGAGTATCAGTGAAGGTGTCACAAGATGACAAAGAAAAAGGGATTCCAAAGATTTTAACCTCATCAAGGAAGTCCCCCGCTTCTAAGCCGCCAAGGCGAAAGCGGTGGGTTGGGACTTCCTTGTTTCCGTGGGAGTGCAGACTCCCACGGAAAAGCTGCGATAGCAGCTATGAGGTTATGAGCAAGTAGCGAAGCGGATTGCGAATATCCGATTTGACTAGGAATATTAGGGGTATCGGAGGTAATAAAAGATTTAGCAGATATTTCTCAGATGTATGACAAAACAGGAAGATTACAAAACAGCGTGAAATTTTAAAACATACACTGGAAAAAGAAACAAAGATGACCTTTAATCCATATAAAGAGGTATTAGAATTGTATCATAATGAACAAAATATATCAGAATATATTCTATGTATTTCTGTGTTCTATTCCACTGACACATACAAGAAGGATATATAATCAAGAAGTTCATAAATTATGAACTATTAATAATCCTATTTCATAATAGTAAAACATATAAATGATATAGTATACTAGAACAGATACAAACTAGCTAAGGCAAGAAATAATTCCAAAAGAAGCCCCTTGGAAGACGTCGGCACTTAATGAGCAAACCCGCAAGAAGCGGGATTTGCGAATTTAGTGTCCGTTACGTCTGGAACGGAGCGGAAGCGCGGCTTCGTTGGAATATTTCTTGCCGTGCGAACCTTTAGCCAAAATATGCCCTCTTCTAACTGACAAGTTTTATTATTTCACTTGCCTGCCTAGAAAAGAGCATAACATATTGTATGATAAGATATTATTATGTATTAAAGTGCATTAGCTGCATCATAACCAGTTCGGATTGCATTAGAGATATCTGCAGCCCGTTCATTACAGTCCCCAATTTTCATAACAGGAATTCCTTTTTCTTCTATTGCAGAAGTATCAAAGACAGTAGGTTTTGCCCCAAGCGCTATTACTGCATAGTCACAAGGAATAGAAATATGAGGATTTTCTTTTGTTTCACAAATAACTTC
This sequence comes from uncultured Lachnospiraceae bacterium, assembly GCA_910585935.1. Classification (GTDB taxonomy): domain Bacteria; phylum Bacillota; class Clostridia; order Lachnospirales; family Lachnospiraceae; genus MGBC136627. The sequence goes on from CAJUHN010000008.1 coordinate 16,834, forward strand.
AGTAAGTGTAATTTCTTTCACGGTATGACCTGTATATTGTGCTACATGATATTTTTGATAATTTTCCATTAAAGTAGGAAGAATGGTGCTGCTTTCTCCTTTGGCGATAGTATCCATCATTTCTATAATAGAAACTTCTGCTCCACGTTCTGCTAAATATTCCGCTGTTTCACAGCCTACCATTCCACCTCCAATAACTGCCACTTTTCCGTAAACTTGTTGTTTTCCAGAAAGAATTTCCCATGCATCACACACATTACTATTATTTATTCCCTGTATAGGAGGCATAAAGCTATGAGCACCTGTAGCGATGATAACAGTATCAGGAGAAAGAGAGAGAATTTTTTCTAATGTAGCAGTTTCGCCAATCCGAAGTGTTACCCCTTCTTTATTTACCGCATGAACTAAGTTATAAATAGCTCGACGCATTTCCTCTTTTCTAGGAGGTACACAAGCGATAGTGAGCTGTCCTCCTAAAGAACTTTCTTTTTCAAATAGGGTGACAGTATGTCCTTTTTGAGCAGCGACGCGAGCCGCTTCTAAACCTGCACAGCCTCCCCCAACGATTACAATATTTTTCTTCACATCTGCCGGAGTGATACAGCGCTTTTCTTCATATCCATTTTCTGCATTTAGAACACAACTTAAGAAAGTACGATTCTGTATATTGTCAGTACAGCCCTTATTACAGGAAATGCAACGGCGGATATCACAGGTATTGCCAGATGCTGTTTTATTTACCCAGTCAGGATCTGCTAAAAGAGGTCTTCCTAAGCCTACGATATCAGCTTTATTACTCTCTAAAATGCGTTCAGCCATAACAGGATCAATAATGCGTCCTACTGTGCTGACAGGAATAGAAACCGTTTCTTTTATCTTACCTGCGATATCTACGAAAAATCCATATGGCTGTACTCCCATAGGAGGGATAGTGTCTGCCATATTTCCAGTGTGATTCGCCTGTGCTACATGCAACATAGAAACGCCTGCTTCTTCCAGCCATTTAGCGAATTGAGGGGCATCACAGAGGTCAATTCCCCCTTTTCCTCTTTCAGGAGTGACAATAGAAAATTTATAATCAATAGGCATATCTGGAACAGCTTCTTTTAACGCTTTTACAAGCATAAGCGCAAAACGAGTACGGTTTTCTAAGCTACCGCCAAATTTATCTGTCCGATGATTCATCTTTGTACTACATAAAGCACCTACAAGGCGATCTCCATGTATTTGGACAAAATCAATGCCAGCTTTTTTAGCGCGCACAGCACAATCACACATTTTTTTGATAATATTGAGAAGCGTTTGTTCACTCACTTCATCTACAAAATGTTCCATATCATGACGAAGCCGTGCCCGCATTTCCTCTATTTTCTTTTGCATAAATAAAGCATTAATTTCATCACAGTCATATTCAGGATGAAAAATCTGCACTCCTATTTTTGTACCATATTGATGAACACTGTCAGCAAGAGCCTGAAAACTAGGAATTTGAGAGTCATCAAACAATTTAGGGGTAGGAGAAAAACTGCGGATAGGTGCTACATCTCCTAATACAATATAACCCACTCCCCCTTTCGCTAAACGAGTGTAAAATGCAAGACTCTGCTGCCCAATACTTCCATCTCTTTCTTCATATCCAGTAGTAAGAGGAGGAAACATAATACGATTTTTTAAAACAATATTGCCAATAGTGATGGGTTTTAATATTTTCATAAAAAACTCCTTTCTTTTGTTTTATATATATGGTAATTGCGAAACTCTGAAAGTCATAGAAATACTGACCTTTCTGAAAATTCTTTCTACATATCTCCTCACTTCGATTTCATAAGTTATCGTAACATCTGCTTTTCAAAAAGTAGAAAAGCCAGCAAACCAGCGAAGGCAAGGATATATTCCATAAGAAGCCCCTTGGAAGACGTCGGCACTTAATGAGCAGTTCCGCAACAAGCGGGGCTGCGAATTTAGTACCGCGTAGTCTTACACGGAGCGAGAGCGCGGCTTCGCTGGAATATATCCTTGCCGCAGCGTCCCCTTTTGACTTCTGCAATCACCTAGTTTTATATACCAAAATTCTAAATTTGATTGTTTCAATTCACACTCAATAATTTAATAAAATGGTATTTTATGTTAAATATAATTTTATTATACAAAATAAAATGAAAAAAGTATATAACAATTCCTTATCCTATAGCTAATATTTATTAAAGAAATTATAGAAAAAAGTCATTGTCTATACAAAAAATATTTATTATAATAAAAATAGAAGAAAAAAATTATATATAATTTTTCAGGAATAGTTATAGTAATTTCTGAAATAGAAAGGAAGTATAAAATGAGTATTCATAAAAAACAAATCATTCTGCTTATGACAGATGCTACACGACAGGATATGATTGGCTGTTATGGCAATCCACAAATGCATACACCAAATTTGGACAACTTAGCAGAAAATGGAATCCGTTTTCAGAATGCCTATACTTGTCAGCCTGTCTGTGGACCTGCACGTTCAGCTTTGTTTACAGGTCTTTACCCTCATTCAAATGGAAGTTTGGCAAATAACATTCCTTTAGGTGCAAATGTAAAAACCATCGGGCAACGTCTTTCAGATAATGGAATCCACACAGCGTATATTGGAAAATGGCATTTAGATGGCAGCGACTATTTTGGTCTTGGCAGTTGTCCTGACGGATGGGATTCCGAATATTGGTACGATATGCGTTGTTATCTAGAAGAGCTTACAGAAGAAGAACGGATAATTTCCAGAAGAAGTGATACACGTTTCCAAAACATCAGCGCTGATTTCACCTATGGTCATCGTTGTGCTGACCGAGCCATAGATTTTCTGCAAAAGTATGGAGAGGAAGAGTTCTTTTTGACCGTTTCTCTAGATGAACCTCACGATCCCGGATTATGTCCTGAACCTTATGCTTCTATGTTTAATGACTATGAGTTTCCAAAATCTCCTAATGTATGGGATACTCTAGAAGGAAAACCACAGTACCAAAAGTATTGGGCAGGGGAGAGTTTGAAAAAAGACCGCGACGCTATCAAGCTGAAAGTTCCCGGATTTTTTGGCTGCAATGCCTTTGCAGATTCTGAAATTGGCAGAGTATTGGCATGTATCCATGAATATGCTCCTGATGCGTTGATTTTGTATACTTCAGATCATGGTGATGGTCTGGAAAGTCATTGCCTGAATGCCAAAGGACCTGTTATATATAATGAAATTGCCCGTATTCCATTGCTCATTGCAGGACCAGATATTCCAAAAGGTCTAGTAAATACAAATCCTGTAAGTCATATAAACATTCCATCATTGATATTAGAATATATGGGAATTCCTATTCCTAAATGTTTTGAGGGAAAAAGTCTTTTACCAGAAGTTTACAATCCACAAATTCGGACAAACGACTATATTGTCACAGAATTTACACGCTATGAAATCGACCATGACGGCTTTGGAGGAATACAAATGATGCGTGCAATTTATGATGGACGATATAAATTGGCGATACATTTACTAGATACAATAGATGAATTTTATGACCAAGAAACCGATCCATATGAAATGAAAAATCAAATCTGGAATAATGATTATGACACAGAAAAAGTTCGCCTACATCAACTGCTATTAGATTGGATGAATACAACAAGAGATCCTTTCCGCGGTTATCAGTGGGAATACAGACCTTGGAGAAAAGATTTGCCAGATCCAACTTGGAACTACACAGGATATACTAGACAAAGAGAAAATGAGGAATATGAACCTCGGCAGCTAGATTATGTTACAGGTCTTCCTATGAAAGAGGCAACTCGACGGAAATAAAAAGTAATATGATAATATAGAGTAATGGGGGCATTTGGTTAAAGATACTATACCCCCATTTACTTTTGCACAACAGATACAGCTAGAGGACTGGATAATAAGAAAAGGCGATATGTGTCTATAAAGGAGTAAAGCTCTTGTTCCTGTCTTTTACTCCGATTTGTGGTCATATTTCCACTAATTTTTATTTTAGAGTTGAATTTTAACACAGCAGGAATGTCCTTTGACTTAATTCTGGCAAAAGGTGAAAACTACTCAACATATTTTCATTAATATATTTTTCTAATCCTAACGCTTTTTCTGTATCAATAAGTTCTGTAATCTGAATGGATTGAAGTATCTTATGAAAGTCTATTCGTTCAAGAACTTTCTTTGTATATGGACGTTTAGCATCCAAGAAGGCAATAGTAGAAAGAAACTGCTGAACACGTGTAGAATTCAAAATTAACATAGCAACATAAGCAGAGTCATATGTCGTAAAGCAAATAAAATAGCTCGTATCATCTGTCATAATTGGTATGCTATTGGATGAAGCAAGAACAGAAAAAAGAGGTTTTTTATAAAATCCACTGACACCAACTTTATATGGTGCATATGAGTAATCTCCAATTCCAAACATAGAGAAATTGGGTGCATCTTTGTAGATAGAACTTTTTCTTTTTAAAAACATTCTTTGTGCGAATTTAAATAGTGCCATGTTTTGGGAGAGTCGATTGCTATATGAGAAGTATCTTCCCGAACTTTTTTCTGTGTAACAATTACATATTTTTCAGAATCAGTTATAACTGGAGATTTAAATATACTACTCTTTATAAGAGGAAATACATATCTGCTCTCTATATCCACATGTTCCTTTAATCCATTTATTAAAGATGTTCCATTTAAAGACAATTCCATCACTTTAGAACAATCATGTTTTACCCCTTGTCTCCATTCAAAACAGCAATTTCCTGAAAAATCATCCCTGTTTTTAGATATATTGCTGTAAAGCTTCCCATCAATATAACCAAACGAATTTTTTGCCACTTTAGGTTCATCAAATGAATACACATTACATATATCAGCAGAAATATGGTTTGAACTAAGAACTATTACTAATAGACATGCACTTACATTAATTCCAAATACTTTATTTGCGTTGAATTCCAAAATCTCACAAGAAGTAAATTTTATATGTGTACGTTTCATTTCTATAAAAACATTTCTTGCAACAGATGTTTTACATAACATTGCAATAGTGGTATTTGTTCCATGTAAAGATGTAATAAACTGTAGGATAATATATTCGCATATGTCAAAGTTACTTGCACCAGTAATTGCATCCATGCCCTTAAACCCTTTAAAATTTATTTTGGAAGGCATGTTATCAGAATTCAAACTAGATAATGTACTATTATTTACCCATGGTGGATTTCCCAAGATTAATAATGACTCTTTTCCCTTTACTACTGTTTGGAAATCAAAAGTGAAAAAATCAGCATTAATAATATGTACTCTTGGGTCAAGAATGTTCTTTTTACATATTTCGCAATATTCAGAATTAACTTCAATCCCTATAACTTCTGAAACATTAAATATCAAACTACTTTTCACAAAACTGCCTGTTCCACAAGTGGGTTCAATAATAATAGTTGGAGTGACTTGCTTTTCATTTTTTAGATACTCGCAAACAGCAAGAGAAAAATATTCTGGCGTTTGATAATCTCCATATTCTCGCTTATCATTCATAAATTGATTACCCCATCGATTCTATTATCTAATGCAATTACCCTAGAATATTGCAATCTCCATTGAAGTGCATTACTTATAGTTAAATAACCTTGTTCAGGAAGAGATGCCAAAATTTATTATCTTAGATACCCCTTTGTTTTTTCTGTTAATTTAAGTTTCTTATAATTTTATACTTCCTTTATTTACTTTCTTTCCTCTTAAATTACAAAAATCGAAAAATTCGCTGTTTCTTCGTCCGAATATAAAATAAGAATTTACGTTAAAAGATACCTTATCAAAAAATCGAAAGCCTTTTACCGCATATTCTTTTTGGTTTCTCTTGCGTATTCATCCTTTCAAAATTTTGTTTTTCTGTAAGTAATTGTGAAACTCCGAACCCCATAGAAATACTACTCTTGTTGAAAATTCTTTCTACATCTCTTCTCCCTTAGATTTACATAGTTTATCGCCAACATTCGCATTTCAAAAAGCAGAACAGCCAACCACCCAGCGGAGGCAAGGAAGTATTCCAAAAGAAGCCCCTTGGAAGACGTCGGCACTTAGCAAACAGCCCTAAAAGGGCTGTGCGCTTAGTACCGCTACGTCTGGAACGGAGCGAAAGCGCGGCTTCGCTGGAATACTTCCTTGCCGTAGCGTCCCCTTTTGACTTCCGCAATCACCTATTTTGTTTTTCTGTATTTGCTGGTTATGTCTGTGGACTTTTTTCTGCAAATAGTAGTATTCAAGTGGTTTTGCCAGTGGATTGCCGCTGATACATTTCATTCCCATAAAAGCGGTATCTCTAAATGACATTCCACTATAAATACTCTTTGTATCTTAAGTTTTATATAAATTATAAAGTTTTTTTAGATAAAAGTCAAATTAGAATACATACAAAGTATGTTATATTTTATTTCTAAGTTAAGATATAAAAAATAGTATTTTTCATAATAAAAAATTTTTTACAGATATTATTGTATAATTTCACCAGAAAAATAAGAAAATAATAGAAAGCTCTTATCAGCAGATTTACATTTCTATTTCATAATAAAATATCAGAGGTAGAAAGATTTATAAAATAGATAATATCTATCTACTTCAGAATGAAAGAAAGGACTTACAATCTATGAAACAAAGAGGGAAAAAATATACAGTATTACTGATATATCTAGTATTACTGTTAAGCTTTAACTTGACAGGCTGTGGAAAGTTGAATGATGGGAAGAGAATTGTACGCATTTCATTAGGGCAGTCAGAAACACATCCACAGTATTTAGGATTGTTGGCATTTAAAGATTATGTGGAGGAGCGTTTAGGGGACAAGTATGAAATACAAATATTCCCGAATGAGATTCTAGGTGCTACACAAAAAGCGATTGAACTCACACAGACAGGAGCGATTGATTTTGTAGTGGCAGGTACAGCGAATTTGGAAACATTTGCAGATGTATATGAAGTTTTTAGTATTCCTTATTTGTTTGATTCTGAGGAAGCATATTTAGAAACAATGCAAGATGAGGAGTATATGCGAAAGATTTATTCTTCTACAGAAGAGGCTGGATTTGAAGTGTTAACTTGGTATAGTGCTGGAACACGTAATTTTTATGCAAAAAAGCCTATTTACACTCCAGATGATCTAAAAGGAATGAAGATTCGTGTGCAGCAGAGTCCAGCGAGTGTAAAAATGATGCAGGCTTTTGGAGCAGCGGCAACACCTATGAGTTTTGGAGAAGTTTATACCGCTATTCAACAAGGTGTTATTGATGGAGCTGAAAATAATGAATTAGCATTGACAAATAATAAACATGGGGAGGTGGCAAAATATTTTACCTATAATATGCATCAAATGATACCAGATATGTTAGTGGGAAATCTGAAATTTTTAAAAGGGTTGAGCGAAGAAGAATTACAAATATTTAAAGAGGCAGCAGCGCTTTCTACAGAAGTAGAATTAGAAGAGTGGAATAAGCAGGTAGAAAAAGCAAAAACTATGGCAAAAGAAGAAATGAATGTGGAATTTATTGAGGTGGATATAGAACAATTTAAAGCAAAAATGCTTCCACTTCATCAAGAAATGTTAGAGGCAAATCCAGCTATAGTAGATGCTTATCAGCATATTCAAGAAATGAATAAAAAAGTAAAGGGGGAGGAATAGATGCAGATATTAAAAACAGTCAGAAGTGTGTTAAATAAAGTTTTAGGCGGCATCAATGTATTTCTTTTCGCTTTTATGGTAGTAATAGGAACATATCAGATTTCAGTTCGATATCTTTTTAATAAGCCTAGTACTGTTTCAGAAGAACTGATGACTTATTCTTTTAGCTGGATGGCTCTTTTCGCTGCGGCATATGTGTTTGGAAAGCGGGAACATATGCGGATGGGATTTTTAGTGGATAAGTTACAAACAAATACAAAAAGGATTTTAGATATTATAATTGAAGTGATTATTTTTGCATTTGCTGTAGTGGTAATGTTATATGGAGGGGTACAAATTACTTCTTTAACTATGACACAAAAAACAGCATCATTAGGGATTCCAATGGGATATATTTATATGATAATTCCGATTTGTGGGATTTTGATCATAGTGTATAGTATTCTCAATATCATTGATATTGCTTGTGATACAAAGAAAATTGAGAAATAATAAGATAGGTAATTGCGAAAATTAAAAAGAAATCTTTATCATTCCATTTACTGGAAAGCTGAGAGGGACGCTGCCGCAAGGAAGTATTCCAGCGAAGCCGCGCTTTCGCTCCGTTCCAGACGTAACGGACACTAAATTCGCTGAACCCTTACAGGTTTCGCTCATTAAGTGCCGACGTCTTCCAAGGGGCTTCTTATGGAATACTTCCTTGCCTCCGCTGCTTATTGGCGGTTCTGTTTTTTGAAAAGTGAGTGTTATGATAAATTATGAAATCGAAGTGAGGAGATGGGGAAAGGAAGTTTCAGGAAGTTAGTATTTCTATGATTTTTAGGGTTTTGCAATTACTTAAATAATAAGAGATGGAAAGGATAGCAATATGAATATAGCATGGATTGCAGGGCTGATTATTTTAGTTGTTCTAGTTGTGATGTTGTTGGCAGGTGTGCCAATTGCAATCGCACTAGCAGTATCTTCGATATGTGCCATCTTACCGATTTTAGAATTTGAACCGGCTGTATTGACTGGAGCACAGAGAATTTTCTCTGGAATATCAGTGTTTAATCTGATTGCGATACCATTCTTTATTTTGGCTGGTAATATTATGAATAAAGGTGGAATCGCGATTCGCCTGATTAATTTTGCGAAGATATTCACAGGAAGAATCCCCGGAGCATTAGCGCATACAAATGTAGTAGCGAATATGTTATTTGGAGCGATTTCTGGTTCGGGTACAGCAGCCGCTTCTGCGATGGGTTCTATTATTGGACCTATCGAGGAAGAAGAGGGATATGACAGAGATTTTTCAGCAGCAGTGAATATAGCTACAGCGCCTACGGGACTTTTAATTCCTCCTAGTAATGTTATGATTACTTATGCTTTAGTGAGCGGAGGAACTTCTATTGCGGCTTTATTTATGGCAGGATATATTCCTGGAATTTTATGGGGATTGGCTTGTATGATAGTGGTTTTTTTGTATGCGAAGAAAAAAGGCTATCGAAGTACAAAGCGTTTTACGGGGAAAGAAAAAATACAGATTTCCTTTCAGGCGATTCCTTGTCTATTAATGATTGTTATTGTTATTGGCGGTATTATCGGCGGTATTTTCACCGCTACAGAAGGCGCAGTGGTTGCTGTGGTTTATAGTTTGATTCTTTCTCTGTTCTTTTATAGATCTATTAAGTGGAAAGATTTACCTCAGATTTTTAGAGAAAGTGCAGAGATGACAGGAATTATTATTTTCCTGATAGGTGTTTCAAGTATTATGTCATGGGTAATGGCATTTACAGGGCTTCCGGGAGCAATTTCTGATGCGATGCTAAGTATCAGTAATAATAAATATGTAATATTAATTATTATTAATGTTTTATTATTGATCATTGGAACATTTATGGATATGACGCCAGCTTGTCTTATATTCACACCAATTTTTTTACCGATTTGTCAGAAAATAGGAATGAATGCAGTACACTTTGGCATTATGATGATTTTTAATCTCTGTATTGGTACAATTACACCACCTGTTGGAACTACTTTATTTGTTGGGGTAAAAGTAGGAAAGACGAGAATTGAAAATGTGATTCGACCTCTATTGTTTTATTTTGCAGCTATTTTTCTAGTATTGCTTTTAGTTACTTATATACCAATATTGACAATGTGGCTGCCGGGATTGTTGGGGTATGTATAAGTAAAATAATAATCAGATGAAAAAAATTAGTGCAGGCTGTTACAAAATGAAGAGTTTATATCATATGTGGATAAGAAATTTTCTAATATCCATAATTTTTGATATTTAAAATTCGTTTTGTAACAGTTTTTTATTATAAAGAATATTTAATTCTACTTTGAATAGTAATTTATAGATTGACTTTATTGGAATTATATAGTATTATAATTTTAAATACCTAATAGATAGTATATATAACTTTTTTTGGGTATATTATGCTATTAGATTATAGATATATAAAGTATCTATAGTTACAGATAAGAGATAGAGGGGAGGAGATTTTAAAGAATAGAAATTTATTAGAAATTGTGGTATAATGAAGGAAAAATAGGAGGAGGAGATTTTAAGAAAATAGAGTTATGAAAAAGTTAAAGGAGTGAAGAAACACTTTAACCTAAAGGTCTGCAAGGCAGGAAGGTATTCCAGCAAGAGTGTGGCTTCGCAGGAATAATATCTTTTCGGAGCGAACCTTTAGACAGAATATACTTTTTATTTTTCTAATTTTTTTGTGCATAATTTTTTAAGTTTACATATGTAGGGTTTCTTCCATTTCTTATATAATGTGGATTTTTTGCAACTAAAAAATTTTATTTGAAAAATATGGAGATGTACGCTATGGAAAGGGAAACAAGAAAGAAAAATGGAATGGGAATTTTAACAAAAATGGTATTGATGTGTGCTTTGCCAATGATTATTTTAGAAGTTATCATTACAGTGTATTCTATGACTGCTTTGCGTAAAGGAATGCAGATGGAAGCATTTTTGGGATTAAATCTTTTTTGTCAATCTGTGATTTCTGCTTATGATGCGCTAGATTCTGGTGATTATCATATGGAAGGAGATATGCTTTATAAGGGAGAGTATTGTATTACAGCAGAAGAAGGGGTTATTGATAGTTTTGTGATAGGTTCTGATACAGATGTTACAATATTTTATAATGATACAAGAAGGGCAACCTCTTTAGTGGATAAACAGTCTGGAGAGCGTATTATTGGAACTACGGCATCAGATGTTGTTGTTGATACTGTACTGAAAAAGGGTGAAGACTATAGTACAGCAAATATTTTGATTAATAATGAAAAATATTATGCTTATTATAAGCCATTAAAAAATAATGATGGTCAGATTATAGGTATGGTATTTGCTGGAGAGCCGAGTGCAGATGTTGATTCTGTGATTGCTGCTAGAACTTCTGGTATTATTGGCATCGCTATTGTGATTTTGATAATATCATTAATTATATGTAATATATTGGTAAGAAGAATAGCAACTATTGTTGTTCATGCGGGGGATATGATTGTCAAAGTTTCTGATGGTGATTTGCGTATGCAGTTGAGCGGAAAAGCTGAAAGAATCAGCAAAAATGCTCGAAAAAGAAGAGATGAAATTGGTATAATGGTTTCTTCTATATATAGATTAATGGAAAAGCTGCGAGGTATGACAGGGAATATTAAAGACACGACAAATAATCTTTTGGAGTCAGGAGATTCACTGAAATCTCTAGCATTTCATACAAATACTACTGCTGATGAAATTGGACATTCAGTAGGGGATATAGCTAAAAGTGCTATAACACAAGCGGAGTATATTGAATCCGCCACTATGCAAATAACTCATATGGGGACAATGATTGAAAGTATTGTGAGTGAAGTACAAACTTTGGATAAAGTATCTAAGAATATTAAAAGTGCAGATTCTAGATTGGAACAGATTATTAATGAATTAGAGGTTTCTAACGATAAGACGCTTGAAGCGATTAAGAAAATAGATGTTTCTGTACATATGACTAATGAAGCTGTTGGAAAGATTCAGGAAACGGTCGATTTGATTACAGCGATTGCCAGTGAAACTAATTTATTAGCTTTAAACGCCAGTATTGAAGCGACAAGAGCAGGAGAAGCTGGTCGGGGATTTGCAGTTGTCGCTTCCCAAGTTTCCAAATTATCCGAAGATTCTAATAATTCGGCTAAGACTATTGAGGATATTATTCAACAATTATCTGCTTCTTCAAAAACTTCTGTAGAAATTATGGCAAAGGCACGAGATATTATTGCAGATCAGCAAAAGAAATTTGATGAAACCAAAGAAAAGTTTTCAGACGTCAGTAAATGTATTGAGATTTCTATCACAGAAACGGAGAATATTTATGTACAGACAAAGGATTGTGATAAAGCTAGGATAAAAGTGACAGATCTGATACAAAATTTATCCATCATTGCAGATCAGAATGCAGCATCAACACAAAAAACAAATGTTTCTATGGAAGAAATGAATGTGACAATGAATCTGCTTGCCGAATCTGCAAGAAATTTAAAAGAGATTGCAGAAGAACTAGAAAGAAATGTTTCTTTCTTTAATATTTAGATGTATAAAGAGGTAAAGTAGATGATGATGAAAATTAACTACAATAACAATTTCAGTTTGTGATGGAAATACACTAAGCACTTAGATTTTTCTAAGTGCTTTTCTTTTGTTTATTATTCATTACAGGATATATAGGGGCATGAATATCTCACCTTGTTTAAGATACTCTACTTTTTTAGTTTTTGCAAAGTAATATTAGTTTATAAGAATAAATCATCTTTTCATTATATAATGAGGTATTTCATTATTTTTATAATGAAAAGATGATTTTTTGAAATTAGATGTAATAAAATTAAAGATGATAATCTATGATGACTTGTTGAAGGATAGAAACATGTATTTTTTCATCTTGAATAATTCGTTTTAAATTTTCTACAATATTTTCTTGTTTAATAGCGCAAATTTGCTGTTCATATTTTTTGATAGCCATCAGTTCTTTATTTAAAGCATTGTGCATTAGGCGGCTGAGTTCTAATGTATAGTGATTATAGTTAGGTGTCCAGTAAATAGCGCGATTACCACGTTTTGTCCAAAGTCTGGGATTTTCTCCTAACAGAAAAGAAAGTTTTCCAAAAATTTTTAGATGATGCATTTCTACAACACTGATTTTTTTAAAAATATTTGATAGTTCCTGAAAATTTTCCCCACAGATTATGTTATTGTAGATATAAAGGGAGATAGTAGACATTTCTGAATCAGAGCCTCCCATATTATCCAACATCCATCGCGCATATCTTAGATTTTTTTGAGAGATTTGGATCTCAGGATAGGGTTCATTTGAGGCATAAAGAATTTCATCTGCATTTGAGGTTGACATTTTTATCCTCCTAAATTTTATATAGTAAATTTTATGAAAAGAAAAGAAATATATGAAAAAATAAATTTAAAATAATTGTAGTTGGAAATTTTAATGGATTAAAGGAAGGGAAGTTGAAGGCATGTTGTGTCTGAGAGATAATCTATAGTATGATTAAAAAGGAAAGAATAAAATCAAGAAGATATACTGATTTTGCTAAAAACAGAAATCCAAGTTTCTCTTTCTCCTGCTTCTTCTGCTTTTGTTGGAATGCTGACTAACACAAGCAGTGACTTTAGCCTGTTCAATATAAAACTTAGTGAAACGGTATTAAACTGACTGATTGACCACATACTGATGGGAGAACCTAAGAAAATTAACAGAGTAAAGCACAAAAAGTTTGGATTGTATATAATTTTGTTGAGGAACTGTAAAAATCAAAAGCCATATCTGCGTTTATTGAGTAGATATGGCTTCCTAATATTAAACCAATTAATATTGTTTAAGAAATTCTACTATTGTGACAATTTCAGGCATATCTACATCTAAAACCAAAAAATCTTTATCGCCAGTCACAAATACGTCAATTCCCTCCATAATTGCTGTCGCCAGTATTGGTGAGTCATTTATATCACGCATTTCAGGGAACTCATTCAAATTTAACGATTTTGGTGTATAGACTAACTCGAAAGGTAGCTCCAGAAAAAAATGGTCAAGAAATTTCTTTTTTTCCGGAAATTTTCGGTCAGTTACAAGCTGCAATTCCTCAATCACATAATCGCATACTACAATTTGGTGATTGTCTGTCAGGTTTTTTGCCAGTTTCCTTGTCTGCGTGGATGGGAAAAAAATCATGGAGATAAAGATATTAGTATCAAGCATTACTCGCAAACTAATACCCCCTTACTTCTTTTCGGATTTCTTTCATATAGTCCTGCATTTCTTCTTCAGTAGAAAAACCTGCTTTCTTTGCTTCTCCGGCAAAAGCATCTTCTGCCCTTCTAAAGGCCAGCATTGCTGAATTTTCAAAATAAAATCTTCCGTTTTCCTCTAAAATAACAATCTTATCCCCTGTTTTTAGGTTCAGCTTATTTCTTATAGATATGGGAATGGTAATCTGCCCTTTACTGGAAATCTTTGCTATTTCCATGTTTCATCATCCTTTCATAACTAACGCTTGGTTTTCTTTACTTTCTTTACATCTTTATTATACTCAATAGAACAAATAATATCAATCCATTTTAACAATTATTCTGAGATTATTTTGTAATGTTATAAACTATTCCACTCCATTTGTAAGTCATTTTTAGAAATATTTAAACTCACCACTTGATAATGTTGCATAGAAACGATGAATCAGGATGAGATAGCAGTCATAGATGATGGGAAATGTATCATGCAACTTAGAGGCGTCAGGTCATTCTTCTCGAATAAATTCGATATAATGAAAGCAGGTACAAGGAGCTGTCCGAATATAACTTGAAATTGACATTAAGGGATATGTGAAGTATCTGAACTATATGAAAGTTACACCAAATACAAAGATGGAATACTTTTTAAAAATTGATTTCCGTAGATTTTGAGAAGTTTTGGGTTGCGTTTTGTATTTAAAGAGATATAATTAGATTATAAAAGTAAATGGATTGTTATTTATTCTAAGATGTTTGTCTGGGAAATGGACATGTTTGTTTTATGAGGATAATTTTAGAATAAGTGGTGATAAAAAAGTAAGATATGGAGGGAATGGAAAAATGAGGATTTTAATGTTAGATTTGGATACTTTAAGACCAGATCATTTACACTGTTATGGTTATGAAAGAGAAACTTCACCTGTCATAGACAGTATTTGTGAAGATGGAATGAGATTTGAGAATTATCATTGTTCTGATGCGCCTTGTCTGCCATCTCGTGCGGCACTTTTAACGGGTAGATTTGGCATACATAATGGGGCTGTGAATCATGGAGGCATGGCAGCGGATTTAAGGTTGAGAGGAATAGATAGAGATTTTCAGAATCAAGATTTGACAAATGGATTATTTTATCTTTTCCGAAAAGCTAATTTCTATACTGCCAGTGTCAGCACTTTTGCAGAAAGACATTCTTCCTATTGGTTTCAATCTGGATTTCATGAGATTATGAATTGTGGGAAATGTGGGGGAGAAATGGTAGATGATGTGCTTCCTACAGCATTAGACTGGTTGGAAAGAAAAGGAGAGAGTGATAATTGGTTTTTACATATTAATTTATGGGATGCACATACTCCATATCGTACACCGTTAGAATATGGTAATCCATTTGAAAATGATCCTATGCCAGCATGGCTTACAGAAGATGTGGTAAAAGAACATTTAAAACATGTAGGACCACATGGACTAAATGAAATAGGAATGTATACAGATGATTTTGCAAGGAATTTTCCAAGACAGTTAGGGAAAGCTACGAATCTGAAAGAGGTAAAACAGATCGTAGATGGATATGATTGTGGAATTCGGTATATGGATGAAAAGATAGGGGAGATCATTCGATTTTTGAAGGAGAAAAATTTATATGAGGATATGGCTATTATTGTGACATCTGATCATGGAGAGAATATAGGAGAATTTGGTATTTATTCTGAACATGGAACAGCAGATGAAATTACAACGCGAGTTCCTATGATCATAAAGTGGCCCGGCATGAAAAAGGGAGTGGAAAAAGGTTTCCATTATAATATAGATCTCTGTCCTACTATAGCAGAATTATTAGGACAGCCCATCTATGAAAAATGGGACGGACAAAGTTATGCGGAAACATTAAAAACAGGGGAAGAAACAGGACATCCTTATTTAGTAGTATCCCAGTGCAGTCATGTATGTCAAAGAGCAGTCAGATTTGATGATTATATTTATATCAGAACTTATCATGATGGATTTCATCTATTCCCTGTAGAACAATTATATGATTTGAAAAATGATTATCATGAACAACATAATTTAGCAGAAGAAAAGCCAGAACTCTGTGCGAAAGCTTGTAGATATTTGGTAGATTGGGAGCAAGAGATGATGAAGAAGGGGGATAGTGATGTTGATCCATTATGGACTGTAATGAAAGAAGGAGGCCCTTATCATGCAAAGGGGAATTTGGCAAAATATTATGAAAGACTGAAACAGACAGGAAGGGAAGAGGGAGCAGAGAAATTAAAGGAAATGTATCCAGAGGAATTTAAAAAATGAATAATTTATCTAAAAACCAGTAAGAATACTCCCACTTGTATAAGTGGGAGAGGAATTACGTTTCTGAGTATTGTCTTGTTACCATTACTATGCTATGATGGAAGGAATTAGCAAATAGATAGAAAATCAAAGAAAGTGAGGTGGAACATCCTATGTGAAAGGCATACCAATACAGAATATATCCCAATCAGGAGCAAAAAGAACTCCTAGAAAAGACCTTTGGTTGTTGCCGATTTGTCTATAACTTTTGTAGAGCAGAGCAAAAGAAAGAAGAAGATAGGTGGACAAAAGTGAAAGAAATGCAACAACAAGGGTATCCACTTCAAGATTATAAATCGAAATGCTTTCACAAATTTGACCATGTAAATGCGATAAAAGAATGAAAAGAACATTATGCTTTTTTAAAAGAAGTAGATAGCATCGCCTTACAATCCAGTATAGAAAACTTAGCAAGTGCATACGACAAATACTACAAAAAACAGGGTGGCAAGCCTCGATTTAAAAGTAAAAAGAGAAATGATGTGACAAGCTATACAACGAAATGTGTCAATCAAAATATAGAAGTGATGGGTAACGCAATCAAACTCCCAAAACTAAAAAAGGTGAAAGCAAAGATACATCGTTCCTTTCGTGGGAAAATAAAACAAGCCACAGTATCGAAAACCAATACAAACCAATATTATGTTTCCCTTGTAGTAGAAACGAATAATATTCTACCGTTAGAAAAGACGAATCAAAACGTAGGGATAGATTTAGGGTTAGCTGATTTTGCCACATTATCTACGGGAGAAAAGATACCGAATCAACGTTTCTTAGAAAAGCAACACAAAAAATTAGAAAAAGCTCAACAAGAATTATCGAGAAAAACAATCGGTAGTTCCAACTTTGCTAAACTGAAATTAAAGGTTGCAAAAATACATGAGAAAATCGCTCATCAAAGGAAAGATTATATCCATAAAATAAGTTACCAATTAGTAAAAGCATATGACACCATCTGCATGGAAGATTTAGATGTATCGGAAATGAAAGAAACGGATAGCGCGAAAAGGAATCTGCGGGTATCGGATGTAGGATGGTATGAGTTAAAAAGAGAATTGGAATACAAGTGTAAATGGTATGGAAAAAGAATGAGCGTCATAGATAGGTACTATCCAAGTAGTCAGATATGCGCAAGATGTGGACATAGAGAAGGAAAGAAAGAGGAAAGGATAAGAAGTTGGATATGTCCAAGATGTAAAGCGAAGTTAGATCGAGATATCAATGCAAGTAGAAACATATTGAAAGAAGGACTAAGAATATTAGAAATATAGAAAAGAAAGTCAGTAGGGAGGGATAGCCCCAAAGACTATAAAAATGCTTTGAGATTATATCAATAAGAAGCCCCTACTTCTGCAAGTAGGGGAGTATATCACAGAAATATCACTTGTAAATGATTATCAGGAACGTGAGTATAATGGAATTATAATAACAGATAAGGGAAATGAGTGGATATTAAAAAACGAGAATAAATTCTTTTTTGAGTATAAAAGAAATCTAGATTCTTTTTTGGAAGCAGATGGGACATTGCCATTTAATTAATTTATTATTGAGCGATAATTATAGATATGGAATATTTATGAAAAAATGCTATTTACTATTTCAAACAAAAATTTTTTACGAAACATATGTGTTGTTAAGGAAAATGATTAGTGGTGAAAATGGATTTAGTACTATTGTTTGATGCTTTTACAGATTGGTGCTATACTTTTTGTATTGTTTTAATGTCTTTACTCATAAATTTGTTTATTTATATGAAAAATAGAGTGTATAGATTAGTTTTCTATACACTCTGATAATGTATTATTATTCAGTTGTAATTGTAGTAATGGGGGGAGTAGACAAATTTGAAGTTATCTATTTTTTATATTTGGCTTCAATCTTGAGGTATGCCATCATCATTACAATCATCAAAATCATTACCGCAAAAATTACAAGAATCCATAAAGGAGAATTTTGTTGTAGAAATAAGAAAAGAATTCCAATCATTTCAATTATGCCTGCTACAACAAACCATAATATGGATACTGCATTATTATAATGTTTTATGTCTTTTATAATTGGCGGTTTGACAAAAGTAAAAAACCCTACTGCCTCATGTGATTTACGACAACTATTTCCTATGCCTAAAAAGATAACAGCAATTAAGCTCACTATAACGAATCCAATAATCATAGCATTTTACCTCCACGAACAACGATTTGTATTTTTAATAGAATACCACAATTACATTCATATTTCTATCAAATTTCCATTAAATTTATTTTTCTTAAGTCAAACAGTATTAATCTTTTTATTAAAAATAAAAAATGGTAAAAATTGTTACAGAAGAAGTTTTAAATGATATCTGATAAAAAGTTATTCTGTAGCAGTTTTGTATTTATTAACTTAATTTTGTACTCCATTTAGAACAATCCCATATATCTGTGGCTAGTCCATCATAAAATTCTGGTTCATGACAGATTAATAAAATACTTCCTTTGTATTCTTTTAATGCTCTTTTTAATTCTTCTTTGGCATCTATATCCAGATGATTTGTAGGCTCATCTAATAATAGAATATTTGTTTCTTTATTAATCAATTTACATAAACGCACTTTTGCCTGTTCTCCGCCGCTTAAAACGCGGACTTGGCTTTCAATATGTTTTGTAGTCAATCCACATTTCGCCAGAGCAGATCGTACTTCATATTGAGTGAAAGAAGGAAACTCTTTCCATATTTCTTCAATGCAAGTAGTAGTATTTCCAGCAGCGATTTCTTGTTCAAAATAACCAATAGAAAGATAATCACCTAATTCTACTTTTCCGCTTAATGCAGGAATAAGCCCTAGAATACTCTTTAATAATGTAGTTTTTCCTATTCCATTCGCTCCGGTTAAAATTAATTTCTGCCCTCTTTCCATACAGATATTTAATGGAGAAGATAAAGGTTCATCATATCCGATTATCAGATCTTTTGTTTCAAAGATTATTTTTCCAGAAGCTCTCGATTCTTTAAAATAAAATTCTGGTTTGGGTTTATCTTTTGCTAATTCAATAATATCCATTTTGTCCAATTTTTTTTGCCTTGACATCGCCATGTTTCTAGTAGAAACTCTAGCCTTATTTCTCGCTACGAAATCCTCTAATTCTTCAATTTCCTGTTGCTGCTTCTTATAAGCAGCTTCTAATTGCGCTTTTTTCATCGCATAGATTTCCTGAAATTTATCATAATTTCCTACATAACGGTTTAATTCTTTATTTTCCATATGATAAATCAGATTGATAACACTATTTAAGAATGGGATATCGTGAGAGATCAAAATAAATGCGTTCTCATATTCTGTTAAATATCTTTTTAACCATTCAATATGTTGGCTGTCTAAATAATTTGTTGGTTCATCTAACAACAAAATATCAGGTTTTTCTAATAAAAGTTTTCCCAATAAAATTTTAGTTCTCTGTCCTCCGCTTAAATCAGAAACATCACGATCTAGACCAATCTCTTCTAAGCCTAATGCTCGCCCAATTTCCTCCACTTTAGAATCAATAATATAAAAATCATGCATTGTGAGCATATCCTGAATGGTTGCTAACTCTTCCATCATATATTCCAATTCTTTTTCCTCTGCAGTTCCCATAGCATCACAAATGTCATTCATTCTATTTTCCATTTCAAATAAATAAGAAAAAGCGGATTTTAATACATCACGAATGGTTATACCGGATTTTAATTCAGTGTGTTGGTCTAAATATCCTACTCTCACATTTTTTGCCCATTCCACTTTTCCCTCATCAGGTTGTAGCTTACCAGTAATGATATTCATAAAAGTGGATTTTCCTTCTCCATTTGCCCCGATTAATCCAATGTGTTCTCCCTTTAAAAGACGAAAAGAAACATGTTCAAAAATGGCTCTGTCACCAAAGCCATGACTTAAATTTTCTACATTTAAAATACTCATTTTTTCTCCATTCCTATCTTCTTTTTAAGCAAAAAGATAATTTATTAAGATACCATTTATTTTGTTGTATTCATTTTATCAGTGTTTTGTTATTTTATAGATGTCCTCTTATTTTAAAAGAAAAAAAGAAATAATTCAATACTTTTTCATTATAGAGATAAGAAATTGTTATAGTTTGGGTTGGGTTACTTTAATATCAGGGGGGACGCTGCGGCAAGGACGTATTCCAGCGAAGCCGCGCTTTCGCTCCGTTCCAGACGTAGCGGACACTAAATT
>CAJUHN010000009.1 GCA_910585935.1 uncultured Lachnospiraceae bacterium
CCGACGTCTTCCAAGGGGCTTCTTATGGAATACTTCCTTGCCTCCGCTAGGTTGTGGCTGTTCTACTTTATTTTTTTAACCTCATCAAGGAAGTCCCCGCTTCTAAGCCGCCAAGGCGAAAGCGGTGGGTTGGGACTTCCTTGTTTCCGTGGGAGTGCAGACTCCCACGGAAAAGCTGCGATAGCAGCTATGAGGTTATGAGCAAGTAGCGAAGCGGATTGCGAATATCCGATTTGACTTTTGAATTTTTAATTTTGGATTTTGAAAAGGGAAACTTGCGATAATTTATGAAGTTTCTGTGAGGAGATACAGGAAATAGATATTCGGAAAGGTCAGTAGTTCTATAGGATTTAGAGTTTCGCAATTATCTAGGAAACAAGGAGATGGAAAGGAAAAGAAAGGGTTTCATGAAATATAGAAAACTTGGGAATACAGGATTAATAGTATCGGAAATCTCATTTGGAACAATTCCGATATTGAGTGGAAATGTGCCAGTGCTTCCTCATTATTATAGTCCAGATGAAGAAACGGCAGTGGAGATTATGGAATATGCTTATCGGCTTGGCTGTAATCTCTACGATACAGCTATTGTTCCAGAATATGGCGACGCAGAAATAAAATTAGGGAAATTTGCGAAAAAGATAGGGAGAGAGCATATTATTATCTCGGATAAATCCAGATTTTTTGAAGGGAATGAGATGTATCAGGCAGTTTTGGAATCCTGTGAAAATTTAGGGACATATGCAGATATTTATTTTGTGCATCAAGTAGATGAAGAAAAAGAGGAGGCTACGTTTCAAAAAGGAGGCGCGATAGATGCGCTGACGGAGTTAAAGGCGCAGGGGAAAATAAGATTTGTGGGGGTGGCTTCGCATTATTATAGTATTTTATGGAGAGGAGCGAGGGATAAAAGGGTAGATGTATTACAAGGGAGCGGAAATATTTTAGAGAGAGGAATGTTAGACAGAATAGAAAAAGAACCTTGTTTTTTACAAAAGGGATTACTTTTAAATAAAGTATATGCGGCTGGAATTTTGCCTTCTTTTTTTGAGATTTCTGATTTATTATCTGGCGTACTTTCTTATCCGATCTCAAGTGCGTTGATTGGAATCGGGACAAGAGAACAGGCGGAAGAGGCGATGAAAGAAGAGATGGAGAAGTATGAAAGACCTTCTTTTTGGGAAGTTATGGCTAGATTAGAGAAGTATTTTGAACCGATTCCGTGTGATAGGTGTCAAAAATGCAGATGTATATTCGGAACAGAAATTCATATTCTATTTCGACAGTATAATTATTATTTTTTAGGAAAAGATTATTGGGCGCTCAGAAAGTTGGATTTAGGAATAAGAGAGAGTGCAAAAAAATGTGAGAAATGTGTAGAAATGACTTGTTTAAAACAGTGTCCGAAGAGTATTAAAATCCCTCAGATGATGCAGAAAATAAAGAATTTAGTGGAAATACATGTGAGAAATTCTAGGATATAAGAGATTATTTTTGGGGGATATTGAATGGGGAGAAGAGATGGGAGTATTTTTTGAGGATTAAGATTTGGGGTTATAGGTTAGGGGATTTTGGTATCGGAGGGTCGCGTCGGCAAGACACTATTCCAGCGAAGCCGCGCTTTCGCTCCGTGTAAGACTACGCAGGCACTAAATTCGCAAATCCCGCTTCTTGCGGGTTTGCTTATTAAGTGCCGACGTCTTCCAAGGGGCTTCTTATGGAATAGTGTCTTGCTGACGCTAGTTTTTTGGCTATTTTACTTTTATATCGCTTCTATTTCATGGCGAAGTTTGAGCATTTTTTCATCTACTTCCTTTATTATTTCCGCATATTTTTTTAATTCAGAACCGATTAGGGCAGTTTCTTTTTTGGATTTTTTATAGCGTAATTGATGATCTAATCCCGCCCAAAAGTCCATTGCTACTGTCCGAAGCTGTACTTCTACACGGATATTTTGGTTTGCATCATGAAAATAAATGGGGACTTGTACAATTAAATGAAGGCTGCGATAGCCAGATACTTTGGTGTTTTTTATATAGTCTTTTTCTTTTAGTACTATGATATCTTTATGTTTTTTTAACATAGAGGAAATAGCGTAAATATCATCTAAGTATGTACATACAACGCGAATACCTGCGATATCGTTTAATTTTTCTACTGCATTTTGAAAGGTGACATGATATCCTTTTTTTATTAGTTTTGCTTTGGCGCTTTCAGGCTGTTTGATTCGGCTAGTTACACTGTTAATTATCATGCGTCCTTCTTTCATAGAAAGTTCTGCATCAATCATTTCTAATTTGGCTTCTACTGCATGAATAGCACATCTATTTTTTACTAAAAATTCTTTATTGGTCATTTCTGCTAATAATATGTTTTCCTGCTTTTTATTTTTCATATTTTCCTCATTTCTAATTCTCTAAATTTTTAGAGTATTTTTAACACCATAATTTAATTATATGAGAAATTTATGAGATTTATGATGGAAATAATTACTTTTTTACTTTAATCTTAGATGATTGCGAAATTTCAAACATCATAATACTACTCTTGCTGAAAATTCTTTCTGCATATCCCCTCTCTTAGATTTTGTTTATCGTAACATTCGCTTTTCAAAAAGCAGAACAGCCAACGAACCAGCGGAGGCAAGGAAGTATTCCAAAAGAAGCCCCTTGGAAGACGTCGGCACTTAATGAGCGGTTTCGCAAGAAGCGAAACGGCAAATTTAGTACCGCTACGTCTGGAACGGAGCGAAAGCGCGGCTGCGTTGGAATACTTCCTTGCCGTAGCGCCCCCCTTTTGACTTTCGCAATCACTTATTACTTTAATCTTTTGGAAAGGAGGTGTTTTAGGGAGAAGATAAAGTTCCAGCAAGAAATGAAAGAGTAGCTGATTTTTTATAATAGGGGAGAGGGTGAATATTCTATTAGTATACCTAAATTTCAAGATAAAAGAAAATGGCTCTAAAATGTAAATTCTAAAGCCGTTTTGTCTACAGTCTAAAGCAGCTATTAATATGACTGCCTGATAAATAAGAAATATATTATTGTTTCCATATCATAATGTATTCTTTTTCGTTAGTATTTTTGTCTGTGTTTTCACATTGAATATGGAAATTTTCTCTCTGATAAAATTTTACTGCCTGTGTATTTTTTTGGTATACACTCAAATGTAATTGTTGTTTTATACTTTTTATAAAATCTAGTAATTGTTTGCCTATACCAGTAGATTGTGCTTCATTTCGGACAAAAATTCCTGCTATATAGTTCTCATTCAGTCCGATAAAACCTTCTATTTTATTTGAATTTTCATAGACATATACGTCCGCTTGAGAAAGCATGGTTTTCACGGTTTCAAAATTATCTTTCCAGTATTGTGCAGGAATAAAGTTATGAGTTTTTATATTCGTGTCCAGCCAAATATCTGCGACGCTATTTATATCTGCTTTTTGTAATGTTCTAATCATGATATATTCTCCATTTTCAAAATTGTTTCAAGGATTTGTTATAAAATTTAAAATAAGGGACAGTTTTAAAGAAAGCTTTTATTTTGGAAAATATTGATTTCATGAGAATATAAGAAAGCATGAATTTTCCCAGTTACTAGGGTTTTATGAATTGACTTCTGCAGTATAATCTATTTATACTTACATTATTTATAGATCATAGACTGCCACGATTTCATCTGCACAGATTTCTCCGTTTTCTACAAAACCATAATCACGATATATTTTTCTTGCACGTTCATTTTCCTTCTCATAAGAAAGCCATATTTTTTCAGCTGGTTTGGCTGGAAATGTGCGTATGTATTCCATTACTTTGTCTAATATAGGCTTTGCATATCCCTTCCCTTGATATTTTTTATCGATCATAAACCGCCACATAATGTAATTTCCATCAGCAACTTTGGGTTCATCTGGATCAGAAATAGTACCATAACCAACCATAACAAAGCCAATCAGAGTATCTTCATCACATACTCCAAATGGTTTAACAAAAATTCTTTCATTTAATAAGGAAAAAGCTTCTGCTAGGCTAAATACATTTGACAGTAAAAAATTTTTTTGATCGTCAAATACTTCCAAATCACAAATATCTTCCATATTTGCATAAGTTATCTCTAAAAGCCGAATCATGATATTTTCCTCCTATTCTAATAGTTTCCTATTTTTTATCTGAATTTATAGTCAGACTTTTAATTTTGATTATATCAAAATCTATTTATTCTGTAAACGATATATTTCTAAAGTTTTCGTTCAAGATTGGTATTATTAAATGCCTTTTTATGAAATCAAATATGGAGAGATATTTGTAGTGGATGTTATAAAACATATTGATTCAATTAAATTTTCTCATGCAGAATATTTAGAAGAGTGATTAAAACATTTATCTTTTAATATGAGTAATCATGATATAAAAATAAAATATTTGATGGAAGATCATAAAATTGATTGTAATATAGATGAAGAAAATATTATATTGATTTGTAAATAAAAATTTAGTTGTAGTTTTTTCTCATTGATTTATACTAATTAATAAAAATAGGTTTGGAGGAATAGGAATGAAAAAAATTTACGAGAATGGGAATCAGTATGAAGGAGAATATAAAGATGATAAAAGAAATGGGCATGGCGTCTTAACCTATCCAGATGGAGAGCAATATGAAGGAGAATGGAAAGATGACAAAATGAATGGATACGGAGTCTATACTTATGCAAATGGAGATCGCTATGAAGGGGAATGGAAAGATGATAAAAGAAATGGGCAAGGGGTCTATACTTTTGTAGATGGAGATTGTTATAAAGGAGAATGGAAAGATGACAAAATGAATGGATGTGGAGTCTATATCGATGCAACAGGAAAGCGTTATGAAGGAGAATGGGAAAATGATGAAAGGAATGGACATGGCGTCTTAACCTATCCAGATGGAACTTGCTATGAAGGAGAATATAAAGATGATAAAAGAAATGGGTATGGCGTCTATATCTATTCAGATGGAATTTGCTATGAAGGAGAATGGGAAGATGATAAAAGAAATGGGTATGGCGTCTGTATTTATGCAAATGGAGATCGCTATGAAGGAGAATGGAAAGATGGTGAAAGAAATGGGCAAGGAGTCTATACTTTTATAGATGGAGATTGTTATAAAGGAGAATATAAAGATAATAAAAGAAATGGGCAAGGGATCTATACTTTTGTAGATGGAGATTACTATAAAGGAGAATGGGAAGATAACGAAAGAAATGGATATGGAGTTTATATTTATGCAACAGGAAAGCGTTATGAAGGAGAATGGAAAGATAATAAAAGGAATGGACATGGAGTGTTAACCTATCCAGATGGAGATTGCTATAAAGGAGAATATAAAGATGATAAAAAAAATGGACATGGAGTTTATATCGATGC
Source organism: uncultured Lachnospiraceae bacterium (assembly GCA_910585935.1). Classification (GTDB taxonomy): domain Bacteria; phylum Bacillota; class Clostridia; order Lachnospirales; family Lachnospiraceae; genus MGBC136627. Next base: position 5,403 of record CAJUHN010000009.1, read on the forward strand.
AACAGGAAAGCGTTATGAAGGAGAATGGAAAGATGGTAAAAGAAATGGATATGGCGTCTTAACCTATCCAAATGGAGCTTATTATGAAGGAGAATGGAAAAAAGATAAAAGAAATGGGCATGGCGTCTATACTTATCCAAATGGAGCTTACTATGAAGGAGAATGGAAGAATGGAAAAAGAAATGGACATGGGACTTATACCTGTCCAAATAGGATTTGCTATAAAGGAGAATATAAAGATGGAAAAAGAAATGGGCATGGCGTTTATATCTATCCAAATGGGGCTTACTATGAAGGAGAATTTAAAAATGGAAAAAGAAATGGGTATGGCGTCTATATCTATCCAGATGGAGATCGCTATGAAGGGGAATTTAAAGATGATAAAAGGAATAAACATGGAATCTTTACTTATTCAACCAGAGATTGCTATAAAGGAGAATAAAAAGATAATCAGTTTTTAGAATAGTTAGGCAGAAAACGGGAGAAAAGTTTTATTTATCAGAAAGAAAAACCGCAGTCTTTCTTTTCTTGTGCCAAAATTCCATAAATAAAATTTTGCGATTCGTGTCTAATATAATACTAGGAGATGATAAAGTGGAAGAAAAAAGAAAAAAAGAAGAAATATTAGAACTTATATTGAATAAATTAGATGAACTCTATGGAACGGCAAAAGAAGGTTTTTATCATAAAGAACCTTGGCAGCTTCTCACAGCTATTATGTTGAGTGCTCAGAGTACCGATAAGCAGGTAGAAGAAGTACTTCCCAGATTATTCCAAAAATATAATACCATACAAAAAATAGCACAAGCTTCTACCGAGGAAATAGAGTTTTATATTCGTTCAGTAGGACTATATAAAAATAAAGCAAAAAATATAAAAAAGTGTTGTATGCAGATTGTAGAAGAATTTGGTGGACAAGTTCCAAATAATCTAGACGAACTTTTAAAGTTAGCTGGAGTGGGGAGAAAGACAGCTACACTTTTTTTAGCAGATGAATATGGAATTGATGGAGTTACCGTAGATACACATGTATTTCGAGTTTCTAAACGCCTTGGCTGGGCAACAGGAAAAAATCCAACAGAAGTAGAACTAGAACTTCAAAAAGTGCTTCCCAAAGAACATTGGAATCGGATTAATTTTCAGCTCATCTATCATGGCAGAGCTATTTGTACAGCACGAAAGGCAAAGTGTGAAATATGTCCGTTGGAAAAATGGTGTGAGAAGAAAATCTTAGAAAAACAAAAAAAGAAATAACGATTATTTTATTATAATAATTACTTTCCTGTTTTACAAACTTATCTATTCTATAAACTAGCGAAGGAATGTCTTCTATTCCAAAAGAAGCCCCTTGGAAGACGTTGGTACTTAATGAGTGAACCATCAAGGGTTCAACGAATTTAGTACCACTACGTCTGGAACGGAGCGAGAGCGCGGCTTCGTTGGAATAGAAGACATTCCTTCGCGACCCTTTGGTCAATTTGTCAAATTACCTTCTACACAATAATAACTCATTTTCTTAAATTTAAACATATATAGGAAACTAACTAAAAATCTTTCATGATCTAGATGCGAATAACAAAAAATAGTAGTAATTATAGAAGAATATTTTTCTGGAATACATTGCATATCTAATTCATTTCCGTTATAATAAAGGAAATAAAATCCAAAAATAAAGATAGAAAGAAGGGTTTTTTATGACAATAGGTGGAATTGGATATGGAGGATATACTCCTTATTATTCTGGGGCACAAGGAATAACAGGAGTAACCGGTATACAGGGAGTTTCTGGCATAACAGGAGTAGAAGATGAAAATAAAAAAGGGGATACAACAGGAAAAGTAGATAAATCACAAGAATGTCAGACTTGCAAAAATAGGAAATATGTAGATGGTTCTGATGAAGAAAATGTTTCTTTTAAGACACCGGGACATATAGATCCAAATAGTGCAGCAGCAGTAGTATCTGCTCATGAAGGAATGCATGTAGCAAATGCAGTAAAAGAAGGAAATAAAGAAAATGCTGATTTAGTATCTGCTACAGTTAGCCTAAAAACTTCTGTATGTCCAGAATGTGGCAGGAGTTATGTATCTGGTGGAACAACAAATACAACGATTAAATATTCAGAATCTAATCCATATGAAAAAAATAGAAAACTGTTAGAAGGGAGTTTTCTAAAAGGACAGGTGATTGACAGTTATTTGTAAAGAGAATCAAATCCGCAGATTTCGTTGTAAAATAGGTGATATATCAAAATATTTAAAATAAAACGAGTAGGTGACGAAGTGGATTACCATAGGATTTTAGAAAAGAAAAAAATATATGATGCTGGAAAATCAACAATAGATGCAATTACCATATCCTCTTATGAAAAAGATTTTGAATTGACATTTACACATAATTCCACAGCAATAGAAGGTAATACTTTGACATTAATAGAAACGAAAGTAATATTGGAAGATGGTATTTCTGTAGGTGGAAAAAATTTAAGAGAAATTTATGAAGTAGTGAATCATCAGAAAGCATATAAATATGTAAAAAGATGTATCAACGATAAATTACGATTAAATGAAAGAATTGTAAAAGATATTCATTCTATTTTAACAGAAAATATAATGATAGGCGGCATTTATCGCAATCAAGAAGTGAGAATCAGTGGAGCTGGGCATATGCCACCATCTGGAAATGAAATGTATATACAAATAAAAAATTTCTTTGTTGATATATCAGATAAAAAGGAACGAAATCCTATAGAATTAGCAGCTTGGACACACTCCGAATTTGTACGAATACATCCATTTATTGATGGAAATGGTAGAACATCTCGCCTTATTATGAATTATCAATTAATGCTGCACGGATTTTTACCCATCTCTATCGCCAAAAAAGATAGACTAGAATATTATAATGCTCTGGAAGAGTATGCGGTAAATAAAAACCTTGAATTATTTATAGACATGATTGCAAGGTTAGAAGAAGAACAATTAGATCTCTATATAAGATTAATAAAATAAGGAGTCAATAAAGAAGATAAAGAATAGATAACATCTTTTAATGAATTTTGGACTATTGTAAAATAAATTTTTATATGAAATCTTACCAAGTTTGTCTTTAGCGATTGTCTTGTCGATACAGTCTTGAATAAGAATATACAAAATAAAATTTCTATTTTACAATAGTCCATTTTAACCTCATCAAGGAAGTCCCCCGCTTCTAAGCCGTCAAGGCGAAAGCGGTGGGTTGGGACTTCCTTGTTTCCGTGGGAGTGCAGACTCCCACGGAAAAGCTGCGATAGCAGCTATGAGGTTATGAGCAAGTAGCGAAGCGGATTGCGAATATCCGATTTGACTTCTTAAAAGAATAGAATCATAATCTTTTTTGCTTTAAATAATCAGTAGTTTATAAAAGCTTATTTATCCACAGAAAAAACATATCTATTTTTTAGTTTTCTGTATGTTTTTTATCTGCCATAATATTTGCGTTATTTCGGATAGAACCAATCGGTGATTTCTTTTCTTTAGAAAGATTTTTTAGGCTAGTCCCATATTTAGGAAACGAAGGATCTTCCTTTTTTCTTTGTATTTCTTCCAATTCTTCTGAAAGAAATTGTAGTGTAAATTTCCACGCCAGATAACATACCATGAGTGTGATAAAAATAACAATACCTTCTGCCAGATAAAAGTTTTTTATAAGAAGTCCATAGGAATGAAGCTGTATTGGCAGTTCATATAAAAAGCGAATGAGTATGGATAAACCAATGAGCCACTTCTTATCTGTCCTTTTTATCGCGATAAAAATTAAAACACTCAAAGCGATATGAAAGAAAAAGCTGACAATGACATCAAAAGAGGTCAAAAGATAGATGAAAAAGGAATTTTCCAAAAGGGGTTGAATACTTTGTAGAAATTGGTCTGCATTTTCTCCTAATTCTTCTACCAAAGAAGGAAGACCAGCATGATTGATACTTATTCCCAAAACAGCGCTTTGAAAGGATTGAGAGGCAGTGATTAAAATAGATCTAGCCCCTGCGACTCCAACTGCGAAAACAAGAACATTTCCAAAACCATTCTTCCTTTTCAAGGACATATTTAATAAGAGATATCGCCCTATTTCATTCACAACTGCTGCCACTAATATGATAAAGAAGATATAAAAGAGTTTATGGTTATCTACAAAGTTGACCACACCAGGAATATTGATTATGCCAAATAATATTAAATTACATACCATAACTTCTACAAGAATATAATTAATAGCCCCAAATATTAAAGGCTGCCAATTACCTAAGAATTTTTTCCGAATAAATTGAAACAAAAAAACAGGCAGAGCGATTGCGATAATACAAATAATACCTAAAAAGAATAAAGTACTTCCCGGTATTTTTTGCGTTAAGTCAAATCCATTATAAACGGTCATGAAAAAACCTCCATTCTCAATAAAAAATTTTTATTTTCCATTATAACATAAGTTGCTTTTATTTAGGATTAAATTTTTACAAAATAGAGGAGAAATCAAAGAGAAGAAAAAGAAGATATGTAAAAATATTATCTGTTTACAAAAATATTGATATTTATGGAATAATTTGGAAAATATATATTAAAACTTTTGTAGTAAAATTTACTCCATCATTTACCAGAAATAGTTTGACTTTTTTTAAATGCCGTGCTATAATATAAAAAGTCACAGATTTTGTGATAATGAACATTTTTTTATTTTCGGAGGTATACAAAATGAAAGGTACAGTAAAGTGGTTTAACAACCAAAAAGGTTACGGTTTTATTTGTGATGAAGCAGGAAATGATGTATTCGTTCACTATTCAGGACTCAACATGGAAGGCTTCAAGTCTTTAGATGAAGGTGCTGCTGTAGAATTTGACGTAGTAACAGGAGCTAAAGGACCACAGGCTACAAATGTAACCAAATTATAATCCGCTAAGTAAGAAAGATAGTGTACCTTTTCATCAATATATAAATTTCGGTTTTTTATTTATGAGAAATTAAGCTATTGTCTACAACGTGATTAGGAAGAGGCTGCTGCATTAGTTGATGAACAATCAACAATGTGCAGTCTTTTTTTTGATTATAATATTATAGTTCAGAGAGGGGCGCGAAGGGAAGGAGGTCTTCCAACGAAGTCGCGCTCCCGCTCCGTTCCAGACGTAGTGGACACTAAATTCGCAGCCCTTAACAGGACTGCTCATTAAGTGCCAACGTCTTCCAAGGGACTTCTTTTGGAAGACCTCCTTCCCTCCGCTAGGCTGTGACTGTTCTACTTTTTGAAAAGAGTGTTTCACAATAACCATAGAATAAAAGAGATGAATTGTTACATTATAATAAACTGGTTCAGAAATTGTGATAACAATGAAAAGCTTTGATTTTATAGAAAGGAATAAAGCTATGATACTTTTTAGACCAATAGGAACGAAAGAAAAAGATAAGATAGAAGAAAGCGGATGGACTCGATTTCCGCCACGTCTGCCAGAACAGCCAATTTTCTATCCAGTATTAAATGAAAAGTATGCGAGTGAGATAGCGGAACAATGGAACGTAAAATATAATGAGGATCACAAAGGTTATGTTATGAAATTTGAAATAGATGATGAATATATAAAAAGATATGAGATTCATACGGTTGGAAGCGAGTATCACCAAGAATTATGGATTCCTGCTGAAAAACTTGAAGAATTTAATCAGCATATCATAGGAGAAATTCAGGTCATAAAAGAATACCATATCTAATCTAAAAATATTTCTTATAAATTAACTCATTGTGTTACTTAAATAACTAATATCGCACTAAATTAGCCAAAACAAGCCTACTTTCTACAAACAAAATCAAATTTTTTATTCCTATAAACCACCAAATAACTATTATCTCCTACAACAACAATCGCCATCACAATTTGCAAACTTGCCTATATCATAAACTAGCACAGGGAAGGAAGTATTCCAAAAGAAACCCCTTGGAAGACGTTGGCACTTAATGAGCAGTCCTGTTAAGGGCTGCGAATTTAGTGTCCGCTACGTCTGGAACGGAGCGGGAGCGCGGTTTCGTTGGAAAACTTCCTTCCCTGTGCGAACCTCTGTCAACCTCATGTTATTTACACAAATCCTATTCAATCTCTTTTATTCCTTACCTTAAACAAACATAGAACAGAATAACCAGAAGCATTATGTTTCTCATAAAATACACCAAAATCTATTGCAAAATTTTGTATAAAACATTAGAATAAAGTGGACAATAGAATAACGAGAAGAATTCATAAAAAGAAGAAAAGGAGAATGGTATGAAAAAACAGTTACAAAGAATTCTATTTATGTTGATGGTGTTTTCTGTCACTATTGCACTGTATGGCTGTACAGGCGGTAAGGAGGGAGAAGGCGATATCACAGAATCTTTGCCTGAAAGTAATACTGCTCAAAATGAACCGAAAAAAGGAGGTTCTATTGTTGTAGGAATACAACAAGATTTGGATAGTCTTGACCCACATATGATAGAAGCGGCAGGAACATCAGAAGTTTTATTTAATATTTTTGAAGGTTTAGTAAAACCTGATGAAAATGGAGAATTAGTTCCGGCTGTTGCCAGTGGATACAAGATATCAGAGGATGGAACAACTTATACTTTCACTTTAAGAGAAGGTGTGAAGTTCCATAATGGTCAGCCGGTTACAATAGAAGATGTGATTTATTCTATTCAGCGATGTGCCGGCAGACTAGAGGGACAGACAGAACCTCTGGTGTCGGCATATTCTGTTATAACAGAAGTGAATCAAGTGGACGAAAAGACAGTTGAGTTAGTATTAGAACAGGGAAATACCGAATTAATCGGATATTTGACAGCAGCTATTATTCCGAAGGATTATACAGAACAGAACACAAATCCAGTGGGAACAGGACCATTTCGTTTTGTATCTTATTCCCCTCAACATGCTTTTGTGATGGAAGCAAATGAGGAATATTGGGGCGGAGCGCCATACTTAGATAAAGTAGAATTTCGGATTGTGGCGAATACAGATTCAGCGATGTTAGGATTAAAAAGCGGATCGATTGATATTTATCCATATTTAACAAGTGATCAGGCAGCAGAACTTTCCAGTCAGATGAATATTTTATCTGGACCAGCGAATATTGTGCAGGCATTATTTTTAAATAATCAAGTAGAACCATTTCAGGACATACGAGTAAGACAGGCGCTCTGCTATGCTGTAAATGTACAAGAGATCATGGATATGATAGCAGATGGATATGGAACAAAAATAGGAACAGGAATGTTTTCTGCATTTCACCAATATTATCGGGAAGATTTAAAAGATTATTATCAGACAGATATTGTAAAAGCGAAAGAATTGCTGACAGAAGCTGGATATCCAAATGGATTTGAAATGACTATCACAGTTCCTTCTAATTATCAATTTCATATTGATACGGCGCAGGTATTAGTAGAGCAGCTAAAACAAGTGGGAATTATGGCAAAGATAGAATTGATAGAATGGGCGAGCTGGCTCACGGAAGTATATAGAGGGAGAAATTATCAGAGTACAGTGGTAGGATTAGATGCAGAACTAGCACCAAAAGCATTGATGGGCAGATATCAGAGCGATTCTACAAAGAACTTTGTTAATTTTTCTGATAAGGAGTATGATGAAGTGCTCATTCAAGCGGTAAATAGTATAGATATGCAAGAGAAAATAGAAACTTATCAGAGATTACAGGAAATTTTGACAGAACAGGCAGCATCTGTTTATCTCCAAGATCCAGCCAAATTAGTGGCAATGAACAAGGAATTGGCAGGTTTTGTATTCTATCCAGTGTATGTGTTAGATATGAGCAAAGTATATTTTAAGGCAGAATAAAGGCAGACTGAAAAGATGAGATCTTTCAGGAACGCTTTGGAATCGAGGAAAATATGAAATTTATGATAAAAAAAATAATCACTCTCGTTATTACATTGTTCTTCATTTCCATAGCTGCCTTTCTCGCCTTTCAGATCATTCCGGGTGATCCAGTTCTTTCTTTGTTGGGAATGGAGGCAACAGAAGGACAAATAGAAGCGATGAGAGAACAATTAGGTTTAAATGAGCCGTTACTTGTTCGATATGGAAATTGGATTTTGGGGCTTTTAAAAGGAGATTTTGGACTCTCTTATCACTATCAGATTCCGGTGGCGAATTTATTAAAGGATAAATTTCCTGTGACATTTGCTTTGGCAGGACTGACCATTTTATTTATGTTTTTGTCAGCGTTTCCGATCGGTCTATTTTATGCCAGATTCGCGGAGAAAAAAATAGGAAGGGTATTTCAAATTATCAATCAGACGGTTATGGCGATTCCTTCCTTCTTTTTGGGCATTATTATCACTTTGATCTTTGGATTACTTTTAAAATGGTTTACACCGGGGAAATATATCAGCTATACAGAAAGTTTGACAGGATTTTTTGGATATTTAATTGCTCCGGCAGCAGCTATTGCGATACCAAAGACAGCGATGATTGTAAAATTTCTACAAAATTCTGTTCTGGCACAAAGGCAGAATGATTATGTGAGAACAGCGTTTAGTAAAGGAAATACAGAAAACAGAGTACTTTATGTACATATTCTGAAAAATGCCTGTATTCCAGTTGTGACTATTTTAGGAATGATGATTGCAGAGATTATGGCAGGGAGTATTGTAGTAGAGCAAGTCTTTGGTCTGCCGGGTTTAGGCAGGTTATTAGTCGCTTCTATTGAAGCGAGAGATTACCCTGTAGTACAAGTGATTGTGATCTATATTGCGGCGACTGTGGTGATTGTAAATGGTATTGTGGATATTTTATATCGTTTCTTAGATCCACGTATCCGTGTAGAAGCATGATCAAAGAGGAAATGTTATGAAGAAGAAAAAAATACTATGGGCAGGCATTTTTATAACAGGATTTTTTCTGTTAATTTTGATAGTTAGCTTTTTTTATACACCTTATAATCCTAATACTATGAACGGAAAAGAAAAATTTTTAGCACCATGTTGGACACATTGGATGGGAACAGATAATTTCGGGCGTGATATTTTCAGTCGTGTTTTAGCAGGGCTTTCTACTACTTTTTTTGTGGGAATTTCAGTGACAGGGATAGGTGCTGTTTTTGGCACTATTTTAGGAGCATTTACTGGATATTTCGGTGGGTGGTTAGATGAAATATTGATGAGAATCAATGACGCTTTAACCGCGTTTCCAAGTATTTTGTTGGCACTTGTTTTTATCAGTATTTTAGGGACGGGAAAGTATAATATTATTCTCGCATTGGGAATTATTTTTATTCCCAGTTTTGCCAGAATTGTGAGAGGGGAATTTATTCGTTTAAAAGAACTAGATTATGTAAAAAGTGCGAAATTAATGGGAGCTGGGAAAATGCGTATCATGTTTGTGCATATTTTGCCAAATGCTATGCCAGCGCTGTTATCTGCGATTACGGTAGGATTTAATAATGCTGTATTAGCAGAGGCTGGAATGAGTTATTTGGGAATCGGGGTGCAGCCTCCAGATGCCAGTCTGGGGAAAATGCTGTCAGAAGCGCAAAGTTTTTTATTCAGTGCTCCTTGGTATGTGATATTTCCGGGGATTGTCATTATTTTATTAATTTTAGGCTTCAGTTTCCTCAGTGAAGGGATAGGAACATAAAGAAAGGGGATTTTTATGTTAGAAGTAAAACATCTTTCTATTTCATTTCCAGAAAAAGAGAGGGAAAATAAAGTAGTGCTTGACAGTAGTTTCACCATAGAAAAAGGAGAAATTCTGGCGATCATCGGAGAATCTGGTTCGGGGAAGAGTATGACAGCTCTCAGCATCATAGGATTATTGCCAAAGGATGCGAAAGTTTCTGGAGAGGTTTTATTAGAAGATAGAAATCTTTTAGGTTTATCGGAGTCAGAGAGAAGAGATATTCGTGGAAAAAGGATTTCTATGATATTTCAAGAACCTATGACTTCACTTAATCCAGTCATGAAGATAGGAAAACAGTTAGAAGAACCACTATTATTGCATACAAATTTGTCAAAAGAAGAAAGAAGGCAGATTGTATATCAGAAATTAGAACAGGCAGGCTTAAAAGATGCAGAAAAAATCTGTTCGTATTATCCTCATCAGCTTTCAGGAGGAATGAGGCAGAGAGCAATGATAGCCATGGCTCTTGTCTGCCAGCCTGAGCTGATGATAGCAGACGAACCTACTACGGCGTTAGATGTCATAGTGCAGGAACAGATTTTAAAAGTATTAAAAAAGATTAATCAAGAAGAGAAAACCAGCATTTTATTTATTTCGCATAATTTAAAAGTGGTGAAAGATTTTTGTGACAGAATATTGGTGATGCAAGACGGAAAGATCGTAGAAGAAGGGACGCCAGAACAGATTTTTCACGCTCCGAAACATCCTTATACTCAAAAACTTCTAGATTCTATTCCTAAAAAAGTAAAAAGACCAGAAATCTATCTTCATACTCCGAAAGTTTTAGAGATAGAACATCTCAATGTATTTTATCCAGATGAGAAGCAGGGATTTTTGAAAAGGAAGAAACATCAAGTTCTCTATGATATTTCTTTTGACATCAAAGAAGGAGAAGTGGTGGGATTAATCGGAGGAAGTGGCTGTGGCAAATCTACTTTATCGAAAGCGATTTTAGGATTATTGCCTTGGAAAGAAGGAGAGATAAAACATTATACTGATTTTCCTCAGATGGTATTTCAAGATCCCTATGGGTCTCTCAATCCAGCTAAAAAGATTGGGTGGATATTAGAAGAACCTTTAAAGATTCAAAAAAAGTTTACAAAAGAAGAAAGAAAACAGAAGGTAATTATGATGTTAGAAAAAGTAGGATTAGAGGAAAAGTATAGGAGGCGATATCCTAGAGAGCTGAGCGGAGGGCAAAGGCAGCGTGTGGGAATCGCGCTTTCGCTTATTTTAGGTTCACGTTTTATTATCGCAGATGAGCCTGTTTCTGCGTTAGATGTCACAGTACAGGCGCAGATATTGAAATTATTATTACAATTAAAAGAAGAATTTCAGTTATCTTATTTATTTATTTCTCATGATATGGATGTGATAGCACAGATGTGTGACAGAGTATTCCAGATGAAAGATGGGAGATTATATGCCGTTGAAAGTGGGGAAAATTATGGTAAATTATAAGATGGTATTAGCATATGATGGGACACGCTATAACGGTTGGCAGAAGCAGGGGAATACAAAAGATACAATACAAGGGAAGTTAGAAGGTGTATTGGGGAGATTAGAAGGAAAAGAAGTAGAAGTTGTAGGGGCAGGGAGGACAGATGCAGGAGTACATGCACTCGGACAAGTGGCAAATGTGAAATTAGAGAAAGAAATAAGTGAGAAGGAATTGATGCAGTATGTAAACCAGTATTTGCCAGAGGATATCGCTGTGATATCTGTAGAAAAAGTTCCTCTACGTTTTCACAGCAGGTTAAATGCAGTGGAAAAGACTTATTTGTATCGCATTTATCATAGTGAGATTCCAGATCCATTCAAAAGAAAATATACAACAACAATAACAGAAGAGCTTGATATTGAGAAAATGCGGAAGGCAGCTTCTTTTTTGGTGGGGGAATTTGATTTTAAAAGTTTCTGTTCTCTAAAAAAATATAAAAAATCAACAGTTCGGACAATTTATAGTATTAGGATAGAAGAAGTGGAGAGGGAGATTAGGATTTCTATAAGAGGAGATGGGTTTTTGTATCATATGGTGCGTATTATTGTGGGGACATTAATAGAAGTCGGGACAGGGGGAAAAAGTGTGGAGGAGATGAAACAGATATTGGATAAAAAGGATCGACAGGCAGCAGGGAATACAGCGTCGGCACAGGGGTTGTTTTTAAAAGAAGTGAGATATGAAATGTGATATGAGAGGGAGATTTTTTTAAAATAGATGTGGATTTAGGGGAATAGAAGATGGGGATATTTTGGCGAAAGGGTCGCGGAGGCAAGGAAGTACTCCAACGAAGCCGCGCTTTCGCTCCGTTCCAGACGTAGTGGTACTAAATTCGTTGAACCCAGTAGGGTTCACTCATTAAGTGCCAACGTCTTCCAAGGGGCTTCTTTTGGAATACTTCCTTGCCTCCGCTCGTTTGTTGATGGTTCTAGGGAAATTAGAGTGAGAACTTATATTTTAGGGAATAGAGAGGATAGTTTTTTAGATGCTATCTTTTTTTACTCTGTTTTGGGTTTTTGTTGCAGAAGGAGTATAATGTTTATTTTGTTGAAAATTTTTTGAAAATATTTCTTGTGCTGATGGCGATTATAAGTGATATAATCCCTGAAAATAAAACAACGGTATATTCATATCCTCTACAGACTTCAAACAGGATGCCATATAATGCATTGCCTAATGGTTGTGCGCACATGGAAACAGTGAGAATGACAGCAATCACCTTTCCAATTAGATTTTGAGGTGTTTCTGTTTGAATAAAGGACATCATCTGCACGGTGAAAATTGTTGAAAATATCATAATGAAAAAACAACATAGGGTTATGACAATATAATTTATCATTCCAGATGAAAATAGTATTAATGCAGCACTGATAGGAAATACACATATAGCACAAGCTATTACTAGATTGCCCGATTTATGAATGGACAGTTTGTTTGCGAAAATGCCTGCACTAATACCTCCTATCAATCCTCCTGCCGCTAATGCTCCCTCTGCAAAACCATAAAGTTTATTTGCTTGTGAAGCTTCTAAATTTAACACCTCTGTTACTAAATATGGCAATGCAACAATAATCATTGCAGAGAGGAATAAATTAATTCCATAGATTACAAGAAGGGTTTTTCCGATAACAGGCTTTTCTTTTCGGATAAAGCGAATACTTTCTGTAAAATCTGTTTTGGCTATTTTTAATATGTTGTCATTTGAAGTCTGTTTTTGGAATGGTATTTTAATAAAAATTTCCATAATTGCTGATATAATAAAGCACACTACGCAGACCCATAATATAGGATTTAAGCCATATGCACTATATAAAACACCTCCGAGTACAGGACCTATTAAAGAGGCAAAAGAGCTGATGGTATTAATGATAGAATTTGCTACCATAAAATTATCCTGATTTACCAAAGCAGGGATGCTTGCCTGTACAGATGGCTGATATGCACTTGCAATACCATATAGAAGCATTAATGTAATTGTCAAAAGGAGAATCAGATTCACTTCATTTATGAGTAGAGAGAAGGCTAAGATAACTGTTGCTGTAAAGAAATCCAATATTACCATAATATTTCTTTTATTTATTCTATCTGCTACAATACCGCCAATAGGTGACAGCAGGATGGCAGGAATAAAAGCACATGCTGTAACAGTTCCATAAAGTGCAGATGAGCCTGTTAAATTTAATAAATATAATGGTAATGCAAATCTTATGGTTGCATTGCCAAATAGAGAGATAATCTGACCGATAATAACTAACATAAAATCTTTTGAAAATAGTTTTTGATCCATTTTCTAAACCTCCATTTTTTCTATTCCGTTTGCCAGAATATGATATATAAAATTAGCAATGATAACGAAAACAGCACTTATTACAAACATTACCCAAATAATGCTGCTTAGAGAAATTGTAATACAATTAGCCAGAGTACATACAATAATCAAGGAACATACAATTGTTGAAACAGATGAGTGCTTTCTCCATCCAAAAGTAGTAGAAATAATTCCTACAGCAGAAGATAAAATACTCATAAAAAAACTGGAAAGAAAAACTGTAAAGACGAAATATTTTGTGTTCATTTGTGGCATAATTTTAAAAATATGGGCTGAAATATACATAATACCTATAACCAGTATATTGCTGATAAATGCGGAAATGGTTGTAATACCACTAACAATCAAACATTTTGTTCTGAGTATTGTCTTTCTATTGACAGGATAACTTAATAAGATTACTACATTTTTTCCGCAATATTCACTGATAATCACTTTGGTTGCAATAACTGCCGACAAAACACTAAAGAAGGCAAACGATAAAGTGGTGGTGAGTGCTAATAATCCATTCCAATTTGCAAACAGTTCTTCTTCAGATGTGCCACTTCTTCCTGCTTCTATTTGGAAAATAAAAAGAAACAAAATGCCAAGTGCCAATAAGCTCACAAATACTCCGAATATTGCCCACAAATAAGTAGATAATTTTATTTTCATCAATTCAAGTTTGTATAAATTCATATCTGTTCCCTCCTCATAAGACGTATGACATAATCTTCAAAATGCTCTCCAAATTCTGATATTTTCTCTTTTACAGAAAATTCCTGTTTTATATAACCATCTGAAAGAATACCTATTCTATCGGCTGTATGCCTCACTTCTCCAATTATGTGACTTGACAACAGAATCGATATACCTTCGTTTGTCAACTTTTTCATCAATCCACGCATTTCTGAAATCGCAATAGGGTCAAGACCATTAAGGGGTTCATCTAGAATTAACAATTTAGGATGATGAATAATTGCCCTTGCCAGACTCAGCCTTTGTTTCATTCCAAGAGAATATTCCGAAATCGTTTTTTTATCTGCATTTTCAAGTCCAACTAAATGTAATATCTCTGATATATCCGCTTTTTTTTGCATATAACATAAATGCATGGATAAAAGCTCTCTTGCATTTAAATGTTCATAAAAAGTTGGATTCTCTATTACACTTCCAATATTTGATAAATATTCTGGGTTATTGCTCACTTTTTGACCTAAAACATAGATACTTCCTCTATCAATTTGCTGTAATCCAAGTATCATCTTCATCAAGGTTGTTTTTCCTGCACCATTGATACCTAATAGTCCATATATCTCACCCTCAAAAATTTTAAAGCTACAATGGTTTATTACTTGTGTTAAGCCGTAGCTTTTTTCAACGGAATTTATATCTACAATAGTTCTCATACACAATATCTCCTTTCAATACCGCGCGACGGTATGTATTTGCTTAAAATATATCTGCCCTATAAAATGGGCAGATGTTCATTTGTTTTTTTGATAGATAGATGTCAATTCCTGTAATCTTTCTAACATTTCGCTATCTACAATATCCAATCCAAAACCTTGTAGCATCTGACTGAATATCATAAATTTAAAGTAAGATTCTTTTTCAGAACTATCAAATATCATGGGATTCATCCAGACATTTGCCGCAAGTAAAATCAGTTCTGCTAATTGCTTTGGATAATCTGTTTTGATAGAACCGTCTGAAATACCTTGATTAATAATCGGTAAAATATAATTTGGCGCGGCTTCTTCTATTGTATCATGTAAAAGACTGAAAAGGAGTTTTGGGTTATTATGAAAATCTGGAGCTACTGTAAAAATATCGTTCTGTACAGATCGGTTGATTGATTCTTTAAAAATAGTCTTCAGCTTTTCTTTTCCACTAAGGTCAGAACGGTCACGAATAATGGTAAGCATCTGATTAGATTCAGCCGTCATTCTGTCTGTAACAGCAACTAAAATATCTTCTTTTGACTTAAAATGATGGTAGATAGCACCTTTGCTAAGACCTCCTAAATTATCGATAATGTCTTGAATGGAAGTATGCTCATACCCCTTTTCTATAAATAAGCGAAAAGCAACATCTAATATTAAATTAACAGTTTCTTCTGGATGCTTATTTCTTGCCACTACTTTTTCACCCTCCCTTAACATACCTTTAGTATGTATATATATTAACATACCATAAGTATGTTTGTCAAGGCATTTGATACCATATTTATATAATCAATTATTTCATGACAGGATAGATGAATATATGGTTTCAAAGAGGGATGCAAGAATCCGCAGAGGAGATGGTAAATCTCTTTAAAAGTTAAGGGCTTTAGTTTAATTTATTCTTACTGAGAAAAAGGTTTGAACAAAGGTTCGCGGAGGAAGGAATCTATTCCAACGAAGCCGCGCTCCCGCTCCGTTCCAGACGTAGTGGTACTAAATTCGCAGCTCCTAGCGGAACTGCTTATTAAGTACCAACGTCTTCCAAGGGGCTTCTTTTGGAATAGATTCCTTCCTCCGCTAGTTTACTGACTGTTCTAGGGAAATTATATAATATAAGAAAATTTGTAAAATATGGTAGCTGCTATTATAAAATATAGTGGATATTTGATATATTATAATAAGACAAAATTTGTATAAATTACAATTTTATCTAGAATAGTCAACAAACTAGCGGAGGGAAGGAAGTATTTGGAAAGAAGCCCCTTGGAAGACGTTGGCACTTAATGAGCAGTTCCGTTAGGAATTGCGAATTTAGTACCATTACGTCTGGAACGGAGCGAAAGCGCGGCTTCGTCTAAATACTTCCTTCCCGTAGCGAACCTTTCGCCAATATTTTTGAAGCGTAACAATATTGGATAAAAATTAAAAAAAAATATGAAAAAAGACTTGCTTTTTTTCTATAATTCGGTTATAATAAAGTTCGTCGTTAAATAAAATGACAGAATAGTGATGGGCTATCGCCAAATGGTAAGGCACTGGACTCTGACTCCAGCATTTCAAGGTTCGAATCCTTGTAGCCCAGTGATGATAACCCCGCAGGGATATAAACTGCGGGGTTTTGTCATATGAAAAGATTAGTTTAAATAAATGGAGGAAAAAACGTGGCATCATATTTAATAGATTTTGAAAATGTTGGGAATGAAGGATTAAGGGGGATAGAACTATTAGAAAAGGAAGATGCTGTTCATATTTTTTATAATGAAGCAGTGAGCCGCTTGACATTTCCAATGGCAGAGAAAATATTCCGTTGTAAGGCACAAGTGAGATTTTTTGCGGCTTCTGTAGGTGGAAATAATGCGTTAGATTTTCAGCTTTCTTCTTGGCTTGGGTATCTCTATGCCCAAAATGGAGAGGAAATTTATAATATTATCAGCAGAGATAAGGGATTTTTACATGCGGCAGAGTTTTGGAGAGCTTTAAAAGAAGTGGGAGAGCCTAAAATTTATTGTTGGCCTTCTATTTCACTTGCACAGAAAAGAAATATGGTAGAACCAAAAGGAAAAGAAACAGAGAATATTGTGGAAGAGCTAAAAGAAACAGTAGAAAATGATGGTCAGATAGAGAAACAACATGAAGTAAAAGAGAAAATAGAAGAAATAACAGGAAATGGTGAATTAAGTATAAAAAGAATGGTAGGAGAGAAGGAAGATACAGAGGAAATAATAGGAAAAAAGGGGGAAATAGAAGAGAAAGAGGAGATGATAGGGGAAAAAAGAATAGAAGAAAAAAGAGGGGAAGAAAAGGAGGTAGAGGAACAGAAAGCACAGTCGGGGCTTAGGGATACAATTCATAGGATTTTGGGAAAAGAGATAGGAGAAACAGAAGAAGAAAAAGTCTGTGATTTAGTGAGAGCTTCTGAGAATAAAATGGATTTATATCGAATGATAGTTACAAAATTTGGACAGAAGAGGGGGCAGGAGATATATCGAGGGATAAAGCCAGAATATAATAAAATGAAGAGAATGGAGATAGAAGAAATTATATTAAGGGCGGAATAGAGAAAAGGGGAAGGCAAAAATCACAGGATAATTTTGAAAAGTATAAAAGAAAAGATAGAATTGAGGTTGAGGATAAGAAATTTAGAAATTAGGAGTGTGTAAAATGCCGGAAGAAATAGAACAGATAATGAGAGAAATTCATATTTTGTTTGCAAAAGCGGAAAAATTGCCAGAGAATCGGAATAGAATTATTGTAGATAAAGATGTGGTTTTTGGGTTGTTAGAGAGGCTGAGTCATGAGATATATGAAACGATGGATCGGTTTGAAGAAACAAAGGTCAGCAGACAAAGGGCAAAAAGGAAGAGGGAAGAGGAGGAAAAGGAAGCTTTAGAGAGAGTTTCTAAGAGTGCAGAGGAGATTTACGCAGCTTCTATTTTATATTCTGATGATACTTTGGATGAGTTAAAGAAAAAGGTTGAAAATGCAGAAGAAACATTAAAACACACTTATAATGAGATAGAGCAGCAGATGAAGGGGTATCTTTCTTATATTGAAGAAAATAAAAAGGAATTACATGATCAATTAGAACAGATGTCTCAGAGGAGAATTTATCTTCAGATTTTGGAAGAGAAGAATAAGATTAAGGCAGAAGTAGAAGTGTCAAAGAGTATGGCAAAAGAGAAAAGGACAGAAAATGTAGTAGGTGATTTGGAAAATTTAAGAGAAGAGGACAGTCCAATAGAGGAGAAAAAGGAGATTCCTATCATAGAAAAAGAAACTGCTGTTTCTATAACAGAGGAAAAAGAGTCGGAGTATGTAGATGATGAAGCAAAAAAAGTGGAGATTGTGATAAAAACAGCAGATAATATAGAACAAAAGATAGAAGAGGTAAGGCAGGCACGCAGTGCGAATCTATATGATATGCAGCAGGTAAAGGAGAAGAGAAAAAATAATGTGAGTTCTGTTTCAGAACAGAAGAAAGAAACAAAGGTTTTGGAACAGGAAGATGAGATAGGGGAAGGGGGAACTTATTTTCGAGCGGAAGACTTTGATCTGGATGCAGAATATTTTGCTTGGGCGGAAGGAAGGAGTATGAAAAAGGAAAGTTTAGAAATGAATAGTAAAAAAGGGTTAAGGGATCTTTTTAAAAGAAATAAACAGAAGTTATGAGTTAGTTTAGATAGATTTACATAATGGTTTGAGGAATAGATTTTGCTAGGAAATATGAGGAAGAAAAATGTTTGTTTTAAGAATAACAAAATTATAGAAAGGAAACAATGAGAATGGATTGGGAGTTTGTAGTATTAGACTTCATTCAAAATTATCTCACTTCGGCTTTTGGGGATATTTTTATGCCTTTTGTGTCTTCGTTAGGAAATGGAGGGCTAATTTGGATTTTTATCGGGGTGCTGCTGCTGACAAGAAAGAAATATCGAAAGGGAGGTATCGCTGTTTTGTTAGGGCTGCTTGTTATGTTGGTGTTGGGAGATAACATTTTAAAACCGTGGATAGCGCGGCTTCGTCCTTTTCAGGTGCATCCAAAAGATTCCTTGTTAATTTTAGCGCCTTCTGGATATTCTTTTCCTTCTGGACACACTTTTTCTTCTTTTACGGCTGCGACGATATTATTATGGACAGATAAAAAAATAGGGATACCAGCGTTTATTTTAGCGAGTCTTATAGGATTTTCCAGATTATATTTATATGTTCATTTTCCGAGTGATGTATTGGCTGGAATTATTTTAGGGCTTGCAGTGGGTACAGTGACATGGAAAATTGTAGAAGAATATCTCTTTAAAAAAAGGAATACATAGTTATTGAGCATAAAAAATAATAAGAAAAATATAATAAGAAATGGACAATTTCGGATTTAGTGTTATAATAAAAGAAGCACATGTGATGATAAGGAGTGTGGAGGACATGAAAAAAAATAAAAACCCCTATCGAAATCTAGTGTTGATATCCCAGATAGGAATACAAATTATGGTTCCGATTTTTATGTGTTTGCTCATAGGAATTTTATTAGATGAAAAGTTTTCCACTTTCTTTACTCTGCCTTTATTAACGCTGGGAATCCTCGCTGGAGGGCGCAATGCCTATTTATTGGCGATGAGCACGATAAAGGAGGAGAAAAATGAGGAAGATACGAAACATTAACCAGACAGTATGGGAATTAATAATCGGCATCGTTTTAGTAAATGCTCTTTTAGAGGTGATAGGACTTATCTTTGTATCCCAAAAGGGGGCTTATACGATAGGGCTTGTATTGGGTATGCTGATGGCGATTGGTATGGTGTTTCATATGAATATATCAATAGAAAAGGCGATGGACATCGGAGGAGAACATGCAAAGGGCTATATGCTCAAATCCTATGCGATAAGGACAGTAGTGGTATTAGCAGTTATAGTTTGCGTTGGGATTTTGAAGTTTGCAAATTTGCTTTCTCTGCTTCTGGGTATTATGACTTTAAAAGTAGCGGCTTATTTGCAGCCGATTACTCATAGATTTATGGAAAGCCGAAAGGCTGGAAATAAAAGAATGGCAGATGAAAATCTGTCATCTGAAAATAAAGAATAAAGGAGGGTGAAAAAGTGAACATGTTATGGATGGCGACACCAATGCTGGCAGAAGCGGAAAAAGAAGCAGATTTTTTCATTCATTATTTTGCGGAATATCATATCGGCGGACAGACATTATATCTAACTTCCACGCATATCAGTTTGATTCTTATTTCGATTGTCTTAATCGTATTTTCCATCGTAGTGAATAGGAAAATAAAACATGCGGGTGAAGTTCCCAGCGGAATTCAAAATGTGGCGGAATTGGTAGTGGAAATGTTGGACAATGTAGTGCATAGCAGCATGGGTGAAAATGGAAAGCGTTTTGTGAATTATATTTCCACGATATTTATATTCATTTTAATCAGCAATATTTCAGGGCTGTTTGGATTGAGAGCACCTACAGCGGATTATGGAGTGACATTGCCGCTCGGTCTTATCACATTTGGACTGATTCACTATAATGGTGTCAAAAAGAATAAAGTAAAGCATTTTACTAATTTATTTCAGCCGATTCCACTATTATTCCCTATTAATTTAATTGGTGAAATCGCTGTGCCTTTGTCATTATCATTGCGTCTTTTCGGAAATGTGTTATCTGGAACAGTAATGATGGGGCTATTATATGGGCTGACGCCGTTCTGGGCACAGATTGGTATTCCAGCAGCCGCACATGTATATTTTGATATCTTTTCAGGCGCTATTCAGACATATGTATTTTGTATGTTGACAATGGTGTATGTAAATGATAAGATTGCCGATTAGTGGTATATTTTTTCTATCGGCATGGATATAATTGGATATAATCCAATATATCATACCCTAATTAAAAAACAATGAAGGAGGAAATTACATTATGGGTATTACAAACGAAGGTTTAATTTTAGCTTGTTCAGCAATCGGTGCAGGTCTTGCACTTATCGCAGGTATTGGACCTGGTATCGGTCAAGGTATTGCAGCAGGTTATGCTGCGAGTGCAGTAGGACGTAATCCGGGCGCAAAATCTGATATCACATCTACTATGCTTTTAGGACAGGCCGTAGCAGAAACAACAGGTCTTTATGGTTTCGCAACCGCGATCATCTTATTATTCGTTGCTCCATTACTTGGTAAACTATAATAAGCTTTCGGTCTATATATCTATATAACACAAGAAAGAGATAGCCGAAAGGAGGCGAAACCTTGGGAAGAATATTTGATCTGGATATGCAGTTAATCGCAGATTCCGCATTTTTAGCGCTTAATGTGTTTATCTTGTTTGCCGTGATGTCTTATTTTCTTTTTAATCCTGTGAGGGATATGTTAAAAAAGAGAAAAGAACGGATTGAAAATGATATTGAAACAGCAAAACAGAATAAAGAGGATGCCTTAGCTCTGAAATCAGAATATGAAGCGAAGTTAAAAGAAGCGGATAAAGAAGTGGAAAAGATTTTGAGCGAAGCGCGTAAAAAGGCATTGAAGAAAGAAGAAACGATGATTGCAGAGGCCAAAGAAGAGGCTGCTAGAATTATTGCACGAGCACAAAATGAAATTGAGTTAGAACAAAAACGTGCAATGGATGATATGAAGAAGGAAATGATACAGGTTGCATCTATGATGGCTTGCAAGGTAGTAGCACAATCTATAGATGTTCAGATTCAGGATACGCTGATCGAAGAAACTTTGAAAGAAATGGGTGAAAACACATGGCAAAGTTGATTTCCAAAACATATGGTGATGCATTATTTGAACTCGCTTTGGAAGAAAATGCCGTGGATTCTTTAGCCGAAGAGGTTCAAATGGTTTTGAATGTTCTAGAGGAAAATGAGGAACTGATGAAACTGCTTCATCATCCTAAAATTGTAAAAGAAGAAAAAATCAAAATCATACAGGACATTTTTAAAGGTAGAGTGAGTGATAATCTGACGGGATTTCTGGAAATAATAGTTGATAAAGACCGTTATAATGAAATCCCTTCTATCTTTCGTTTTTTCTTAGATTTAGTAAAAGAATATAAAAATATTGGTGTTGCATATGTGACAACAGCGGTAGAGTTAAAAGATGCTCAAAAAGAGGATCTCAAGAAAAGATTGTTGGAAACGACAAAATATGAAACTTTTGAAATGCACTATCAGACAGATGCCAGTTTAATCGGTGGTATGGTGATTCGCATAGGAGACCGTGTTGTAGATAGCAGTATCAAATCAAAACTGGAAGAGATGTCCAGAAATTTAATGAAAATTCAGCTTAAACTTTAAGTTGAAAGGAAAGAAGGTGCGTTGGCTTCATGAATTTAAGACCAGAAGAAATTAGTTCTGTTATTAAAGAACAGATTAAGAAGTATTCTGCACAGCTTGAAGTATCCGATGTGGGTACTGTCATTCAGGTTGCAGATGGAATCGCACGTATTCATGGCCTTGAAAATGCGATGCAGGGAGAACTTCTGGAGTTTCCGGGAGAGGTTTATGGCATGATTCTAAACCTCGAAGAAGATAATGTTGGTGCTGTTTTACTAGGTAGTTCCGAAAAAATCAGCGAAGGTGATACCGTAAAGACCACCGGAAGAGTAGTAGAAGTTCCTGTAGGCGATGCTATGACAGGACGTGTTGTAAATGCATTAGGACAGCCGATTGATGGAAAAGGTCCTATTGTGACAGAAAAACACCGCCCAGTGGAGAGGGTGGCATCTGGTGTTATTTCCAGAAAATCTGTAGATACTCCGCTTCAGACAGGTATTAAAGCGATTGACTCCATGATACCGATTGGAAGAGGACAAAGAGAATTAATCATAGGGGATCGTCAGACAGGAAAAACAGCGATTGCGATTGATACAATCATCAATCAAAAGGGACAAGGCGTACATTGTATCTATGTAGCGATTGGACAGAAATCCTCTACGGTTGCTAATATTGTGAGAACATTAGAAGAATATGGTGCGATGGACTATACTACCATAGTCGCTTCTACCGCAAGTGAATTAGCTCCATTACAATATATTGCTCCTTATGCAGGCTGTGCGATTGGAGAGGAATGGATGGAGAGAGGAGAAGATGTATTGGTAGTTTATGATGATTTGAGTAAACATGCCACTGCATATCGTACCCTGTCTTTGCTGCTCCGTAGACCGCCGGGGCGTGAAGCATATCCCGGAGATGTATTCTATCTTCATTCTAGATTGCTAGAGCGTGCAGCACGTCTTTCTGACGAATTAGGCGGAGGTTCTTTGACAGCACTTCCGATCATTGAAACACAGGCAGGTGATGTTTCCGCATATATTCCTACCAATGTAATCTCTATTACAGATGGTCAGATCTATCTGGAAACAGAAATGTTCAATGCTGGTTTCCGTCCTGCTGTTAATGCTGGTCTGTCCGTATCCCGTGTAGGTGGTGCAGCGCAGATTAAAGCGATTAAAAAGATTTCTGCTCCTATCCGTGTGGAATTGGCACAATATCGTGAATTAGCCGCATTCTCTCAATTTGGTTCAGAATTGGATGCAGATACGACAGAGAAGTTGGCACAAGGGGAAAGGCTGAAGGAGATGTTAAAGCAGCCTCAATATAATCCTATGCCAGTAGAATATCAGGTAATCATTATTTTTGCCGCTACGAAAAAATATCTTTTGGATATTCCTACAGCGGATATTCAGCGGTTTGAGAAAGAATTATTTGAATTTATCAATACAAAATACGCCGAGATTCCAGAAACAATTAAGAATACAAAACAGTTAGATGAGAACACAGAGCAGTTACTTGTAAAAGCGATTACAGAATTTAAAAAAGAATTTAAGTAGAAAAGGGTGATAATTCATGGCGTCAATGAGAGATATTCAACGACGTAAAGCTAGTATACAAAGTACAGGGCAGATAACAAAAGCCATGAAGCTGGTTTCTACTGTAAAGCTGCAGAAAGCGAAATCCAAAGCAGAGCAGACCAGACCATATTCCGAACGCATGTATGAAACAGTTTCGGAAATGCTTTCTAAGTCTTCTAATATCAATCATCCATATTTGAAAAAAGGGGAATCGAATAAGAAAGCGGTTATTGTCATAACATCTAATCGAGGTCTGGCGGGCGGATATAATACGAATATCACAAAACTTTTAACGGCAGGCTCTATACCGAAAGAGGATATTTGGGTATATCCCATCGGCAGAAAAGGAAAAGAAATATTGGCGAGAAGAGGCTATGAGATGAAGACTGATTATTCAGAAGTCATCAATGAGCCGATGTATCAAGATGCTCAGGAGATTTGCAAGGAAGTATTAAATGCTTTTACAAATGGGGAAATCGGTGAGATTTATCTAGCATACACTTCTTTTAAAAATACCGTCAGCCACGAGCCGAAGCTTATCAAACTGCTTCCGATTGAGATGGAAGTAAAAAAAGAGGAAAGTCAGGAAAAAGCAGTTCCGATGAATTATGAGCCTGATGAAGAAGAGGTTTTAAATGTCATTGTTCCGAAATACATGTGCAGCTTGATTTATGGAGGTTTAATTGAAGCAGTTGCGAGTGAGAACGGGGCGAGAATGCAGGCGATGGATTCGGCTACCAGCAATGCAGAAGAGATGTTAGGAGAACTGTCCTTGATGTACAACCGTGCAAGACAGGGTTCTATCACACAAGAATTAACAGAAATTATTGCTGGTGCAGAGGCGATTAATTAGAAGAGGAGTGAAGAAATGGCAGAGTTAAATGTTGGAAAGATTACGCAGATTATCGGTGCGGTTCTCGATATCAAATTTGAGGAAGGCAAACTGCCCGGAATCAACGAAGCTATCAATATAAAAACAAAAGAGGGCGGTAAGCTTGTAGTAGAAGTTTCTCAGCACTTAGGAGATGATACCGTCCGCTGTATCGCGATGGGACCTACCGATGGTCTTGTTCGCGGAATGGAGGCTGCTGCGACAGGAGAGCCTATTTCTGTACCAGTGGGAGAAAATACATTAGGGCGTATGTTTAATGTATTAGGAGAGCCGATTGATAACAAGCCAGCTCCTACTGATGTGGAACATTATCCGATTCACAGAAGTGCTCCTAGTTTTGAAGAGCAGTCCACTTCGACTGAGATGCTAGAAACTGGTATTAAGGTCGTGGATTTATTATGTCCTTATCAAAAGGGTGGAAAGATCGGACTTTTCGGCGGTGCTGGTGTAGGAAAGACGGTTTTGATTCAGGAATTAATCCGTAACATTGCTACAGAGCATGGTGGATATTCTGTATTTACGGGTGTTGGAGAGCGTACTCGTGAAGGAAATGATTTGTATTATGAAATGAAAGAATCAGGGGTTATCAATAAGACTACGATGGTGTTCGGACAGATGAATGAGCCGCCGGGAGCGAGAATGCGTGTTGGATTGACAGGACTCACGATGGCAGAATATTTCCGTGATAAGGGTGGAAAAGATGTGCTGTTGTTTATTGATAATATTTTCCGTTTCACACAAGCTGGTTCTGAGGTTTCCGCGTTGTTAGGACGTATGCCTTCTGCGGTAGGATATCAGCCTACTTTGCAGACAGAGATGGGTGCTTTGCAGGAGAGAATTACTTCTACGAAGAATGGATCTATTACGTCAGTACAGGCTGTTTATGTGCCAGCAGATGACTTGACTGACCCAGCACCTGCGACTACATTTGCGCATTTGGATGCGACTACAGTATTATCTCGTTCTATTGTGGAGTTGGGAATTTATCCGGCGGTTGATCCGTTGGAGTCTACTTCTAGAATCTTAGACCCTAGAATTGTAGGAGAGGAACATTATAAGGTTGCCAGAGGGGTGCAGGAGATTCTTCAGAAATATAAGGAATTGCAGGATATTATCGCTATTCTCGGTATGGACGAACTTTCAGAAGATGATAAACTCACTGTTTCTAGAGCGAGAAAGGTACAGAGATTTTTATCACAGCCATTCTTCGTAGCTGGACAGTTTACGGGATTGGAAGGGAAGTATGTGCCGATCAGTGAAACCATTCAAGGGTTTAAGGAGATTCTGGAAGGGAAACATGATGATATTCCAGAGAGTTATTTCTTAAATGCAGGAAATATTGATGATGTTCTGGAAAGATGTAAGTAGGTGATATTATGGCGGAACTATTTCAATTACAAATTATATCGCCAAACCGTATTTTCTATGATGGTCAGGTGACAATGGTAGAAATGACGACGGGGGAAGGTGAAATCGGTGTTTATGCAAGGCATCTTCCTATTACTACGACATTAGAGCCGGGGATCGTGAAGATTCATGAAGAAGGTACGATAAAAGAAGCGGCAGTTCATGCGGGATTTGTTGTAATTTTGCAGGATAAAGTCACATTGATGGCAGAGATTGCGGAGTGGCCAGAGGAGATTGATGTGAATCGTGCGGAAGAGGCGAAGATTCGGGCGGAGAGAAGGTTGAGTTCTCATGAGGAGAATTTGAATATTCAGCGCGCGGAACTCGCATTGAGAAGGTCGTTAGTGCGTATTGAATTGTCTAGACATGGGAAATAAAAGGGGAGAGAGACTCATAAATTCACAGAGATGTTGTGATTTATGGGTCTTTTTTTGTTGGAGAGGAGGAGATTTTAGAGGGTTAGAGGAGGGGATAGTGGGGATATAGGGTTTCCGCTCAGGCAAGGCACTATTCCAACGAAGCCGCGCTCTCGCTCCGTTCCAGACGTAGCGGACACTAAATTCGCAGCCCCGCTTCCTGCGGAACTGCTCATTAAGTGCCAACGTCTTCCAAGGGGCTTCTTTCGGAATAGTGCCTTGCCTGAGCTAGTTTGTAGGCTGTTCTAGTTTTGGAAAAGAGAGTTTCATGATAACTATAGAATAAATGGATAAATAAAAATATATGCTTTTGATAAGTATAATAGAAATGTGTTGATTTTTTTGATAAAAAGTTTTTTATGAGGGTGAATTGCATTTCTTGTTATTGGAAAATAAAAGAATATATGATATAATAAGTTCAATCATAATTAAGAATATAAATAAAAAATTAGAAAAGGTATATGGTTTGCAATACATAAAAATAATTAAAACATGGGCTATAATGTTTTATATAAAAAATATAAAAGAGAGGAGAAAGTTATTGTAAGACATATAGCATTATAAAGAATAAAAAAACTTTTGGACAAATAAAAAGTGATAGCTCTTTATAAGTTTTCGGTAACAAGTTTAGCTATGTATCGTAAGTATATGGGTAGAAAAGGTATGATGGCAGTGGTAACTGCCTTAGTACTCAGTATGGGAAGTGCTATCATAGCGAGTGCAGAAGAACCAGAGAAGAGAACAAAGGAGGAAATTGTAGAGTATTATAAGGAACATCCTTATGATACAAATAGTAAAATTACTTTTGAAGAAGAACCATCTTTTTCACCTTACACAGCCGGAAAGCTTTCAGAAGCATCTGTTACAGATGGATTGAATGCATTGAATTTCGTGCGCTATATTGCAGGTATTCCAGATGATATTACAATTAATTCAGAATATGAAGAATTGGCACAGACAGGGTCAGTAGTTATGGCGAAAAATCAAGAGCTTGCTCATAAACCAATACAGCCAGAAGGGATGCCAGATGAATTTTATCAAAAAGGATATAGTGGAACATCACAGAGTAATATTGGAATGGGATATGCTAATATCAGTTCATCTATTATAAATGGATATATGGATGATGGAAACGCTTCAAATATTGATAGAGTAGGACATAGAAGATGGTGCTTAAATCCTAATATGACAGCTACAGGGTTTGGATATTTTCAAGGATATACAGCATTATATTCTTTTGATAGTAAAAGGGAAAATTGTAATATAGACTATGTAGTATGGCCAGCACAAACAATGCCTGTTGAGATATTTGAAGGACCTTGGTCTGTTCAGATTTCAAAAGACACATATAAAGTAGTTGAAAATGATATTCAAGTGAAGATGACAGATTTGAATACAAAAGAAGATTGGACATTTAGTGGAAATGAAACTTATGACCCAAATAAATTTCCTTACTTTAATGTAGATACAGCTAATTATGGTTGGATGTCAGCTATTATTTTCAAACCAGATAAAGATTTTTCAGCAACAGATAGAGTGAAAGTAGAGATTACAGGGTTAAAGGATTCAAGTGGAAACGATACTAAAATTGAATATACAGTAAATTTCTTTTCTCTTGATGCATCAAATGATAATGGTGATGAAGATAAACCAGGTGATGAGGATAAACCAGGT
The DNA here is from genome assembly GCA_910585935.1 of uncultured Lachnospiraceae bacterium. Classification (GTDB taxonomy): domain Bacteria; phylum Bacillota; class Clostridia; order Lachnospirales; family Lachnospiraceae; genus MGBC136627. The sequence continues at coordinate 33,595 of CAJUHN010000009.1, forward strand.
GATGAGAATAAACCAGGTGATGAGAATAAACCAGGTGATGAGAATAAACCCGGTGATGAGAATAAACCAGGCGATGAGAATAAACCAGGCGATGAGAATAAACCCGGTGATGAGAATAAACCGGATGATGAGAATAAACCAGATGATGACAATAATAATGACTCAAACTCAGAGGAAAAAAGTGCATCTATAACACTTGATATAGGAAATAATGCAGAAATTTATGTAAAAGGTGAAGGAAATATAAAAAATTCTGTTACACTTACGGGTTCTGCATTTGAGGTAAGTGGAAAATTACATACTACATTGGAAGAATTGTATAAAAAGTGTAATACACCAAAAAGAGATGCTTATAATTTTGGAGGCTGGAAATTAGATGGAAAGAAAGTCGGTAAGGACACTTCTCTTCCCGACGGAAGCACATTAACAGCGATATGGACAAAGAAAAGCAGCAGTTCAAGTTCAGGAAGTAGTTCTTCTAGCAGTAAATCAGAAGGAAATAATATCATAAACAATGATACTTCAGGTTCTTATAATTTGAGTAATACAGAAATTTATTCTATTTCTCAGGGTGTAACTAATATATTAGGAAAAGATACACAAATCGCATCTATTATTAAGAATGAAGTAGGAATTATGGCAATATCTACAACAGGAGATGTTGTATTGAGAAAGAATAATGGAAGTATGGCAGAAAAAGAATGGGCATTTGTAGAAGGTGCTTGGTATTATTTTGGAGCAGATAGAAAAGCAGCATCTGGTTGGATGCAAAATGAAGCAGGAAAATGGTATTATTTGAATACAACAAGTAAAAAGATGGAAACGGGATGGTTAAAAACAGCAGATGGGAAATGGTATTATTTAGATAAAAATAATGGAGATATGAAGACAGGCTGGCAAAAGACCGAAGATGGAAAATGGTATTTTATGAATGGAAAAACAGGAGAAATGATGACAGGATGGATATGGGTAAATCAGAAATATTATTACCTAGATGGAACAGGAGCATGTGCTATCAATACAGTCACACCAGATGGCTATACTGTAGATGAAACGGGAGCATGGGTGAAGTAAGAGCTTTAAATTTATCCATATGTTGTTAAATTATGATAGTATTTTCTGATAGGCATATATACTATTATTCTTAAAACAACATTATGATTCATAAAGATAGCCTAAAAGTGGTTTATTCTGTGATAGAGTAAACCACTACTTTTATTGTCTGTATAATGGAGTTAAAATCCTCACTTTCAGATGAGGTCTTTGAAACAACCCCGTAGCTTTAAGTTTAGAATAAAAAAATAGAGATACAAAAACTGGAAATGAATCGAATGGAAAATTACAGGAAATTATTCTATTGCATATAGTATAAATTAATATATGCATAAATATCTATAATCTCTTGATTTTATATATATATTTTAGTAGAATAATATGCAGAAAAGGAGGTATAATATGAGAAAATTTGATTACTCATTTTTAGATAATGGTTTGCTTCCAGCAAAACTGATTAATCTAACAGCAAGTATTTCCTCATTAAAAACTATGTCAGGTGTTCGTAAAAAAGAATATACAAAGGTATTTACTGAATTGGAGGCAGTGGCAAAAGTACAATCTGTGAAAAGTTCTAATGCTATGGAAGGCATTGTTACCAGTGATGAGCGAATTGCTGCTATCGTTAATCAAAATAGTGCTCCATTAAATCACAATGAGGCAGAAATAGCAGGATATAGAGATGCTCTGAATGAAGTCCACTTGAATCATATGTATTTGGACTTCAGAGAAACAGATATCTTACGGTTGCATGAGATGATAATGTCTATTGTCGGTTATGAATATGGTGGTCAATATAAAACGGATGATAATGTGATTTTAGAAATAGATGCAGATGGAAATCGCCGTGTGCGATTTCGACCTACTCCTGCCATTGAAACAAAGCAGACTATGGAACAGTTGGAACTTGCTTACATGGAGGCAAGAAACAATATGAATATTAACCAACTGTTATTGATTCCCTGCGTGATTCTGGATTTTTTGTGTATTCATCCTTTCCGAGATGGAAACGGCAGGATGTCTCGCCTGCTGTCTCTACTTCTGCTTTATAAAAACGGCTATGATGCAGGTAAATATGTATCTTTTGAAGAACAGATCAATCATTATAAAGCGTGGTATTATGAAGCTTTGCGTCAATCGTCAGAAGGCTGGACAGAAGGTCAAAACAGTTATTTTCCGTTTATTGAGAATTTCCTGTCTATCCTATATATGTGCTATAAGGAACTAGATAAACGGTTTGCTGTGGTGCATGGGAATAAAGTTACGAAAAAGGCAAGAGTGGAAGCTACTATTTTAAATAGCCTAACACCGCTGTCTAAAGCAGAAATTTGTAAAATCTTACCTGATGTTAGTCCAACTACAGTAGAGGCTGTGTTAGGCATTATGGTAAAAAGCGGCTCTATACAGCGAATAGGACAGGGAAGAGCGACTCGTTATATTCGTATGTAAAGTAAGGTGGTTTCATTCTTATTGATTTGAAGGAAATAAGTTCTATTTTCTCGTTTTTTGATATTAAAACAACATGAAACATTTTGCCAAAAGGTTCACACAAGAACATATTCTGTTCCAGACGTAACGGTACTAAATTCTCAGCCTTTTACAGGACTGCGAATTTAGTACCGTTACGTCTGGAACGGAGCGGGAGCGCGGCTTCGTTGGAATACTTCCTTGCCGTGCGGAAACCCAACTAAAATGTAAAAAACAAAATAACATACTTACCCATCAGAATGATAATAAAATAAAAAATAAAAGCATGAAACAATATACCATAACATATACTGATTATAAGAATAACTAGGAGTATGGAAATGGCGTATTCTTCACAAAATGAAAATGAAAAAGTCCCAATGAATGAAAATCCTATTCCATTTTATGAAGCTTTTTCAACTGAAAATGGCGAAATAGAAAGGGAAGAGGAAGATAGAAAGGATTTAGATTATATAAAGAATATGTATCCGTCTAAAATGAAGAGGATACAAGACCAAATAGAAGAGGAATGTGATAAACTCGAATATGAAGGAAGTATGATGTTCGACGAATATCCAGATAAGGGAATATTGAGAGGAATATGTAATAAAATTTATGCTTCTGTGAAAGATTTAGAGGAAGAGGAAGTAGAAGCGACAAATTGGCAGGGCAGACCAATGTTTCCGCCTTATCCTAATAGACCCATACCACCTCCACCGCCCAGACCGGGCAGACCGATGCCCCCGCCTCCGCCACCTCCGCCTCGTCCGGGCAGACCAATGCCTCCGGGATCTCAGATGCCCCCACCT
>CAJUHN010000010.1 GCA_910585935.1 uncultured Lachnospiraceae bacterium
CTCCCGCTCCGTTCCAGACGTAGCGGGAGCGCGGCTTCGTTGGAATAGAGGAGTTCCTGCGCGAACCTTTAGTCAATTTCTTCTTATATCAACGAATCTTTGAATAGTAAAGAGATATATTTTATAGAAAATTTTTGTAGACTTTTTATTAAATAAGTTGTAAAATAAGACTATAGAATTTTATATGTGCAAAAAGGTTTACATTATTGCACGTTTTTAGAATAGTCAATAAACTAGCAAAGGTAAGGAAGTATTTTATAAGAAGCCGCTTGGAAGACGTTGATACTTAATGAACAAACCCATAAGGGTTCGGAAATTTAGTACTGTGTAGTCTTACACAGAGCGAGAGCGCGGATTCGCCTAGATGCCCTTGCCTTTGTGATTCTTTGGTTAAGATGTCCTCTAAACAGTTATAATCTATGTTTTCAAAATTCTATTCCTTTAAATATGGTTTATGAGTATATACTAAGAAATAATTATTTATATTATTCTCTATAAGATGAAATAAAAATAGTTGACTATGCAACTATTTTGAGTTATACTTATAACTATTAATTTGGAAAAAATATATAGGATAGGGGATATTTATGAATGATAGTATTGGAAAGATGATTTCTATCCTTCAACGTAAAGCTCAATCTTATTATACGAAGTTTCTCAAAGATTATGGTATATCATCTGCAGAATATCCAGTTCTTTTTTATTTAAATGGGCGGGACGGAGTTACACAAGATGAAATTGTTACAGAACTAAGTATAGATAAGGGAGCTGTTACACGAATTTTACAATCGCTTTCTGATAAGCAAATGATTGAACGAAAAAAAGACGATTTTGACCACAGATGTAATCGCATTTTTTTAACAGAGCTTGGAAAAGAAACACATAAACCTGTTCATCAGGCGAAGGAAAATTGGAATACTATACTAACAAAACACATGTCTGATAAAGAAGAAAAAGAATTGACAAGATTATTATCTCTTGCAATTCAAAATCTTAAGGAGTCGTTATGAACAAGGGAATAATAAAGAACCAATCTGAACCTATTATTGAATCGTCAAATAATTTTATACAAGCACAGCAAAAACAAAGTCCTCTTGGAACAAAGCCAATAAAATCACTATTATTTCAATTTGCTGTTCCCAGCATTATTGCTATGTTAGTAAGTTCCTTATATAACATTGTTGATCAGTTTTTTATTGGTCGTAGTGTTGGAGAGTTGGGAAATGCGGCGACGAATATTTCTTATCCTCTTTCTATTTCTTGTGTAGCGATTGCTCTTTTATTTGGAATCGGAGGGGCATCTGCCTTTAATATTTCAATGGGAAAAGGAGAGAGGCAAAAGGCAGTTTATTATCTTGGAAATGCTATAGTCCTGCTTTTTGGCTGTGGTATTATTTTATGTTTGATTACATTATTGTTCCTAGAACCTTTGCTCCGCTTTTTTGGTTCACCTGACAATGTTCTTGACTATGCAAAGACTTATACAAGAATTGTAGCGTTTGGATTTCCTTTTCTAATTTTGACAACGGGAGGAGGTCATTTGATTCGCGCTGATGGTCGTCCTAAGATTAGTATGCTCTGTAATTTGACAGGAGCTGTTATTAATGTATTACTTGACGCGATTTTTGTATTTGAACTTCATATGGGAATGGCAGGAGCTGCGATTGCTACTATTATTGGACAATTTATTTCTGGTGGAATGGCGATTTGGTTTTTAAGCCATTGTCATACAGTAAAGGTATGTAGAGAACACTTAAAAATCCAAAAAAAAGTTGTTGCTCGGATTGCTGCCCTTGGTACTGCTCCATGTAGTAATCAACTTGCTATGATGTTAGTACAAATTGTTATGAATAAATCTCTTAAGTATTATGGCTCGATTTCGATTTATGGAGAGTCAATACCGATCGCTTGTGCAGGAATTATTACAAAAGTGAATCAGGTATTTTTATCATTTGTAATTGGTATTTCACAGGGATTACAACCGATTACAAGCTTTAATTATGGCGCGAAACAGTATCGGAGAGTAAAAGAATCCTATCTTTTTGCAATAACTTGTGGTTTTCTATTGGCTCTTACAGCTTTCTTGCTGTTTCAATTCGCACCAAGACAGATTATTTCTATTTTTGGGAATGGTTCAGAAGAATATTATAGTTTTGCGGTAAATTATTTTCACATTTTTCTATTTTGCACTTTTATCAATTTTATGCAGCCTATTAGTTCAAACTTTTTTACATCAATCGGGAAACCAAAACGTGGAACTTTTTTATCCCTTACAAGACAAATTTTTTTTCTCTTGCCTTTGCTTTTAATCATTCCACTATTTATTGGAATTGATGGTATCATGTATGCAGGTCCAATCGCCGATTCCCTTGCAGGAATTGTGTCTATCATCATGATATGGAGGGAATTTAAACAGAGTGAATATTTAGAAAAGTAAAGAATATGATTGTGTATATGAAATGATGATTTAACTTTACAGTTTTTATAATTAAGGAATATGAAATATTTAGATAAATAATTTACTTTAACATCAGAGGTTCGCTGCGGCAAGGAACTATTCCAGCGAAGCCGCGCTTTCGCTCCGTTCCAGACGTAGTGGTACTAAATTCGCAGCCCCGCTTCTTGCGAAGCTGCTCATTAAGTACCAACGTCTTCCAAGGGGCTTCTTTTGGAATAGTTCCTTGCCTTCGCTAGGTTGTGGGCTGTTCTAATTTGTGAAAATTGAATTTCACATCATAGAATAAAAGATTGGAATGTTAATATAACTAAATTATAAATAATAAAGAAAAGTAGATGTCTGAAAGCAGATATTTTTATTTATTTAAAAAAAGTGGTAAGGATATAAATTTTTTCTTAGAATAGCTAATAAACTAGCACTGAGAAGCACCTATTCCAAAAGAAACCCCTTGGAAGACGTCGGTACTTAATGAGCAGCTCCATAAGGAGTTGCGAATTTAGTACCGCTACGTCTGGAACGGAGCCAAAGCGCGGCTTCGTTGGAATAGGTGCTTCTCGGTGCGAACCATTTATAAAAATGATGTTTTTTCTATTTTACTCTTGCTACAATCAATATTACTTTTTCTATTCCTTCTGCTGGACGTATTTTATATTTGTTTACACTGGCTGGAACAATAAAGGTTTCTGCATAATGTACAGTAAATGGGGGGAATTCATTATTTTCACTTAAGATAGTGGCTTCTTGTCCCTCTACTAAATTTAACATATTTACGCTTCCTTTCGTTTCAAGAGTAGATTCTGTCCAAACTGTGTGTCGAAATGTTTCAATAAATTCTCTTTCATGTAAACCCGTCTGTTCTATTTTTTTATCTTCATCTTGATAAATCTCTTTTTCCTGATAGTATAAATTTTGATAGATCCAATCGGTATCTCTTTCCCACTGGATATTTTGTATGCCATGTTCTAAATGAATAGGTCTGGGTTTTCCATCTAATCCTGTTCTCTGCCAATCCCAAAGCTTAAATGTAAAGATATATGGAGTAGCGCTAATTTCTAATACCATATTTCCTGCTCCAGAACAATGAATCGTTCCTGCTGGGATAGAAATGTGATCATGTTTTTTGACAGGAAGTTTATTTATATATTTCTCTGCTTCAAAGATAATTTCCCCATTCTGTGCTCTATAGAGGTCTTCTTCCATAGCTGTTTTATTAACATTTTCTTGCACTCCTAGATAAACAAAGGTTTCTTCTCCTTGTGTATCTAAAATATAGTAGCTTTCATCTTGGGTATAGTGCATATTAAATTTTTCTTGGATATATTCGGTCAAAGGATGTACTTGTAAAGAAAGATTTTGTCCCCCAATTGTATCTAATAAGTCAAATCTGATTGGAAATTCATCTCCAAACCGAGCATGAACTTTTTCTCCTAGAAGGGGTCTGGCTTCTAAAAATACTAAGTCTATCGCTGGTATTTCAAGAAAAACTTCTCCAAACTGATATCTTAAGCTATTTTCTTCTGGTACGCCATCAAAACTCCATGCATAATTACTTTTATTTTCTGTTAAACCGAAGTTATCTTTCATCCAATGTCCTCCCCAAACTCCAGGGTCAAAATAAGGAACTAAACGGAATGGCTCTCTTGCAGTCTGTTTTAATGCTTGAAAAAAGGCTTCTGATGTCACCATAGAAGGTTTTTTCTCCTGAGTTGTGTCTAATAGATAATCTATATTTTTTATTATCTTTTTTTTATGTTTATCTGCCCATCTCCATTCAGCAAAATAACCTCTTTTATATTTAGTAAGAATAGGGGCATCTTCATTGAAACTTCTCCAATTTGCCATTCCTTTTCGATAACGGAGTTGTATTTCCCAGCGCGGCATGTCTGCATAAATAAAAATATCTCCTTCTGTTATCAGTGATGCTCCTACACCATAGACAAGTATGATACCTTCTTTTTCAGTTTCTATCTTTTCTTTATATTCTTTTAGAAAGTCTTTTTTAAAATAATCGGATAGTGAATGAGTAGTCATTTTTCCAAAGACTCTGTCTTCTGTCAGATCTTCTTTTATCAGTTCTTCTAGTTCTTCTGGGGTCATGGCACAGTCATCGCTATTTATTGTTAAACATGGATTTAATTTTTTGAAATTTTCTAGAATTTCTTTTTGATATACTCCCGGATAACACTCTATCACAAAAACAGTTTTTTTATGTTCTTCTATTTTGGACTTTAATTCTTGTATAATGTTTTCATAACCTGTCCATGCACATTTTCCTTTTGTTTTTATTATTTTATAAGGCTTTTGATCATAATTTATAGTTCTGGTTTTCATTTTTCACTTATATACATAATAGTTGTATATTTTCCTTTCTATATTTTTTGATTATTCCTTTTGGATTTTTAAGAAAAATTTTTTATATTCTGATTATACAATATGTAAATACATTTATCAATATCTATTTTATTTTTTTATAAATGTATTTACATTTGAGGTGTTCTATGCTATACTGAACATCAATAAAAGTATATAGGTGATTGTAAAGGTCAAAAGGGGACGCTACGGCAAGGAAGTATTCCAGCGAAGCCGCGCTTTCGCTCCGTTCCAGACGTAGCGGTACTAAATTCGCAGCCTCTAGCAGGACTGCTTATTAAGTACCGACGTCTTCCAAGGGGCTTCTTATGGAATACTTCCTTGCTTCCGCTGATCATTGGCTGTTCTGCTTTTTGAAAAGTGAATGTTATGATAAGTTATGAAATCGAAGTGAGAAGAGATACGGAAGGAATTTTCAGCAAGAGTAGTATTTCTATGATGTTTGGAGTTTTACAATTACCTAAATAAAAGTATAAAAAGAAAGGAGTTTTTTATGAAGCTGCATCAACAGGTAGAACATTATATATTAGATCGTATCAAAAATGGTGAGCTAAAACCCGGAGATCAAATACCTACAGAAAATGAATTCGCTGAACTTTTAAATGCAAGCCGTCCTACGGTTAGACAGGCGTTAAATAGATTAGTGGTGCAGGGTTATATTGTACGTAAAAAGGGAATCGGTTCTTTTGTTACAGAAACGAAACTTATTCATGAATCAACTTCATATATTTCCAGTTATCGTAAAGAGGCTCAAAAGTATAATTATGAAATTCTGACAAAAGTGTTATGTTTGGAAGTAAAAAAGGCAGATGAATATATTGTTGATAAATTAAATATCAAAAAAGGAAAAAATGTTACTATGCTCACTCGTCTTAGAACCATACCTCAATATAATCAAGGGCATCCGGTTGTTTTGACTACAGTATATGTCCCTTATGAAAGATTTCCAGATATGGAACAGATAGATTTTTCTAATCGATCTTTTTATGACATATTAAATGAAAATGATTTGGAAGTGAAGCACGCGGAACGAGAGTTAGAAGTTATTCTTCCTGATAAAGAAACGGCTGATCTTTTAGAAATCAATAAATTTGAACCTGTAATTTTTATCTCTTCTGTTGGAAAGACAGAAAATGATATGATAATAGAATATTCAGAAAGTTTTTATCCTGCAAGCAGCAGTAAATTTATGATAAATATTCAGCATTAGGAGAAGATTATGAAAAATACTTATATTATTTGTTTTGACGTGGGAGGAAATACAATTAAAAGTGCTGTTTTGAACAATGAAGGTGAGCTGGTTTGTCAGATACAGAATTTTCCATCTATGGCAGTTTGCTCTAAAGATATTATTTTACAGAACTTTGCTCATATTTTTGAGGTATTGTTGGGGTATATTCCAGATAAAGAAAATATTAGGGGGATCTGTTTTGCTTTTCCGGGAGAATTTGATTATGAAAATGGCATCTGTCTTATGAAAGGAGTTGCTAAGTATGATGCTTTATTTCAGGTGAATTTAAAGGAAGAGTTTAAGCATTTATTTGAGGTAGAACCAGTGCTTTCTTGTCTTAAAGGTGTTCCTATTTCTTTTTTAAATGATGTTTCTGGATTCGCCATTGGAGAATGTGCGCTTGGAAAAGCCCATATGTTTTCTAAAGTGATGTATTTGTGTATTGGCACAGGATGTGGTTCTGCTTTTAGTATAGATGGTTGTTTCTCTACAGATGAAACGAAAGGGATTCCTCCTAAAGGTTGGGTATATAATACACCTTTTAGAGATAGCATAATTGATGATTATATTTCTATTCGAGGCTTAAAAGAACTTTCTGGAAAGTTTATGAAAGAACCCCTTTCTGGATTAGATTTATTTCATTTAGCTCAGAAAAATGATTCAAATGCACTTGCTTGTTTTTTAGAATTTGGGAAAATGATTCAGGAGGCTATTTCACCTTTTTTAGAAAGTTTTTCTCCAGATTGTGTAGTTTTTGGAGGACAGATATCGAATAGTTTTTCTTATTTTTCTGAGGGATTTTTATTTTTGGATAGAATAAAATTTGTTTATCACAGTGCAGAAACTTCTCTGCGCACTTTACAGGGATTAGCACTTATATCAAAAAATTATAAAGAAAAGAAAGGATATGAATAGTTATGAATCATTCTATCAAGACTATTTATGTAGTACATCATTCTCATACGGATATTGGTTACACAGATCTGCAGGAGAGAATTTTAGATGAACAGGCACATTATATTCATTCTGTTCTAGATATCATGAAAAGTTCAGAAAAAAATGCAGATTTTCGTTGGAACTGTGAAACTTACTTTTGTGTAGAACGCTTTTTTTCACAGGCTACACAAGAAGAAAAAAATGATTTTTTTCATTATGTAAAAACAGGGCAAATGGGAATGTCTGCTTCTTATTTAAACTTTACAGATCTTTTAGATTATGAGGTGTATAGAAAGCGTTTATCTGAAATGAATACTTTATTTCAGGAACATGAAATAGATATAAAAACAGCTATGACAGCAGATATTAATGGTATTTCTATGGGGCAGAGAGATGCCTTATTAGAATATGGAGTGGAGTTTTTATTTACTAATGTTCATACTCATCATGGTATGTATCCGCTTTATCAAAATCAGAACGCTTATTGGTGGAAAAATAAAGAGGGAAAAAGTCTTCTTGTCTGGAATGGAGAACATTATAATTTAGGAAATGTTTTAGGAATTAAACCTAATGTTTCTCCTAATTTTATGACAGATAGTTATCTTGGAAGGGAGAAAGAACTAGAAGATTCGATCTCTACTTTAAAGAAAAATGTAGATGATTATTTGAATTCTTGTGAAGAACAAGGGTATCCATATGATTTTATTGTCTGTGCGGTATCTGGTGTATTCAGTGATAATGCACCTCCTAATATAGAAATTTTACGAACAATAGAACATTTTCAGAAAAGATATGGGACAGAAGTATGTTTGAAAATGGTATCGTTACAAGAATTATATTCTGCGATAAAAGATAAATTAAAAGATGCTCCTGTATTAAAAGGTGATTTTACTGATTGGTGGGCAAATGGTGTTGGCTCAACTCCTTATGCTGTAAAACATTATAAAGAGGCACAAAGAATTTATCATCTGTGTGGAAGACTAGACCCTGCTGTATATCAAAAATATCCACAGGAAGCGAGAATAGCAGAGGATAATTTATTGTTGTATTCAGAACATACTTGGGGACATTCTGCTACCATAACGAATCCTTATGATACGATGGTTCTTAATTTAGATATGCGTAAGACCAGTTATGCTTCTAAAGCTCATGAAAGTGCTTCTCTTATGCTCAATAAGACAGCAGCAGAAGCAGGTGATATTTTACGATATTATAATACAAATGGAAAAATTAAAGTTATAAATACAGGAACTTCTGAGGGGATGATGCCAGTGGAATTTTACATAGAAAGTATGTCTATGAAAAATGCGCAAATCATAAGAAGTTCTGATAAGAAAGAAATTCCCTGTCAGATTTCTTCCCATCCTAGAGGGGTATTGATAAGTTTTATAGATACTTTTTCTTCAAAAGAAGTAAAAGAATATGAATATAGAGAACTTCCTCCTATAAAAAAAGTGATAAATACAAGACAATGTTATATTGGAGCAGAGCGTATTCAAGATATTGTAAATGACTATGAACCTATTACTTATAAATTGCCATATGAGATAGAAAATGACTGGTTTAAAATTAATTATAGAATAGGAGAAGGTATTACTTCTTTTTATAATAAAAGAGAAGAATGTGAAATGCTGGGGGAAGGATTGGCAAGGTTTTTTACTCCTATTTATGAATGTACTTCTATCCGCACAAATGATTATTCCGAACGCAGTATTTTAGGACGAAATGTCCGTGGAAAACATGCGGTACAATATCAAGGAGAGTTAATAGAGGTAAAATGTTTAGAGCAGGGGAAAATTTTTACTACGCTAGAGTTTGTATACTCTTTAGAGGGAACGAATTATTGTTCTGTTGTTTTTAAGATATATCACCTCATTCCAAAGATAGATTTTAAACTTAAGCTGGCAAAAACAATTTCTAATAATATTGAAAGCATTTATTTACCATTGACTTTAGAACTTCCTGATAGAAAGATTTATCTGGAAAAGGGGACAGAACCTTTTATGCCGGGGGTAGAACAGTTGCCGGGAACTTGTATAGAATATTATATGTCTGATTATGGAATGATATATCAGACTTCAAAAGGCAGCGTTTCGATTCAGACTTTAGATGTTCCATTGTTTTATATGGGAGAGATGAAACATCATTCAATTAAGTTATGCGATGGGAAATTAGAGTATAATGATAGAGATATTTATTCTTGGGTTATGAATAATATTTGGGAAACAAATTTTAAAATGGATTTGTCTGGGTATGCTGAATTTCGTTATTCTATTTCTCTCAGTGAGAAGCGAGAAATACAGAGATGTTTTGATGAGCTTTTAGATGGGACTTTGGGGACATATACTATAATGATAGAATGATGGGAGAGTTATGACAGAGGTTCGTCCCAGCAAGGAACTATTCCAACGAAGCCGCGCTCTCGCTCCGTGTAAGACTACGCGGTACTAAATTCGCCGTTTCGCTTCTTGCGAAACTGCTCATTAAGTACCAACGTCTTTCAAGGGGCTTCTTTTGGAATAGTTCCTTGCTGGGGCTAGTTTATGTTATATTTTCTTCAGTCGTAATAGCCACAGTCAACAGCTAGAAGGGTATTGTCTTTGATCGCCCAATATAAAATAGTGCAATCGTTATAGCCGAGTTCGATTACGTTTGCGTTTTCAAAGTGGTCAAAATATTGTTTTAAATCGGAAGCAGGAGTTTTCGTTTCATTTGCAAAATAATTTATTTCATTTAGAAGATAATTCCAATCTCGCCTTATAAGTGTTGCAGGTTTGAGAGTTGCATAAAGTTTATATCTAGAATCTACTGTAAGGCAATATTTTCTTTCTTCTCGTGAAATGTTCCAAAATTCTGAATCCCATCCCTCATAATATGCCATACAAGATAAAACTGTTTGTGCATATACATCCATAATGTGGGATAGTATTATGTAACTTTTAGGAAATTCGTAAACTCCAAAGTCCATGACTGTGTAATTTAACTGATATATTTTGTATTGTTCTTTTATATTTATCCATTCTAACTTTTCAGCAGTACGACAAAATACATCATAATCTTGTATGATCTCTCTAAGTTGTTCAATTGGCTGATTCATAAAATCTAATTGCTGTCCCATAACTCACAATCCCACCTTTTTACTGGAGCTGGTGGAATGGATATAGGGTTTGAAAGAGCAGGAATTGAAGTAGTCTTTGCAAACGAACTGATGAGTGAGGCAGCGGCAACATATAATGCGAATCATGCCGCTGGAGTAATGGTTAATGATGATGTGAATAATATACTTAAATCGATAGATCGCTTTCAGGGTGTTGATTTTGTCTTTGGAGGACCTCCGTGTCAAGGATTTTCTGTGGCAGGGAAAATGAATCCTAATGATGAGAGAAACAAACTAATTTTTACATTTCTTGATATAGTTGAGAGAGTTCGACCGAAAGCTTTTGTTATGGAAAATGTTAAAGCACTTGGGGTGTTAGAAAAATGGGAATCTGTGCGCAGAAAGTATTTGGAGCGAGTTTATGCTCTGGGTTATAACTGCGTGCCATTTATTATGCTATAGAATATGGAGTTTCACAAAAGAGAGAGAGAGTATTCTTCATTGGCATAAAAAATAATAGTGATCCTTTCTCTGAATATGTTATGAATGATCTGCTTATTCAACAAAAGAATAAGGCTTCAACGGTTAGAGAAATATTGCAATCTTTAGGAAAAGCAGGTACAGATCAAAATCCAGATACTTGTACAGCAAAGATTATATTTGCTACTCATCCAATTATGAGGAAATCTCCATATGCTAGGATGTACTTTAATGGTCAAGGACGACCGATAGATGTTGATGGTTATGCAAATACCTTACCTGCTTCTATGGGGGGGGGGAAAATAAAACACCATTTGTAGATGAAGATTATCTTTATGGAGATGCATCAAGTGATTGGATTGTTGATTATCATAAAGGGTTAATGAATGGAACTATTGTACCAGAGAGTAAAGAAGCACCTAAAAGGTTAAGAAGAATTACAATAAAAGAAGCTACAAGGATTCAATCTTTTCCTGATGATTACGTTTTCTGCGGAAATAAAGGAGTAATATATACACAGATTGGAAATGCTGTGCCTTGTAAAATGGCAGAAGCCGTAGCAAGAGCAGTAGTCACATATTTAGAAAAGGAAATGATTTAGATTTAGTAGGAGTAAAATATGTTGATTTTGACTTAGAGAAGTTTTAAGTGATCCATATTTTCAAATTAGATGATGTCGTATATTTTTTACTATGAAAAAGAGGCTGTTGCAAAATAAAAATTTTATACTATATATGGATATAAGTTTCTATTATATATACAATATTTAGTATTTAATATTCATTTTGCAACAGCTTCTTTATTTTAGTTCCTTTTTAATCCAAATATTTGTTGTGCGAGTTTATCTAGATAGGATATTACTTCTTTCTTAAATTTGGTTTCATGAGCAGTTTGCAGAATAAATCGCACGAATTCATTACAGTCGATGATTTCCAATGAAGAAATCATAGTTGATAAGAAAAATTGATAGGATAAAATGCGGAGCATGAAATTACGAAACATATATTCATTTTGAATCGTATCTATGAAATCACTATCTTTTTCTCCACGAGAACCTTCAATAAACAACATTCTTGTTCCACCAGCATACATGACTTTATCAGCAGCATGACGAACATCGGTTTCTGCATATTTTTTGTCTTTTAATTCATTGGAGGATATGAGTTTACCATTAATATAAATATCTAGATCGCTGACTTCACGACCAGAAGCTCCACTCTGATTCACAGGATGTACTTCTACTATAATATCAGGATTATGCAGATACATTAGATGATAGATTCCTGCTACCATGAGAGTGAGGACTTCACCTTCATAGCTGATTTTCAAAGCCTCATTAATATATTGCAACAGTTTTGATGGAAGATTAGTAGAATCATCAATCATGAAAAGTGTTAGTTTTTCTCTTTCATCCCTGATTTGAATTAATTTACACAACAAATAAATCAGACATTGATATGCATCGGCTGAAGAGGATATTAGTGGAAGATTATCACACAAAGCATTTAGTATGGCTTGATCATTACCTCTTCGGACAGCATTTGTCTTATCTAGTTTAGAAAATCGAGCAGGTTTATTCAGAAAAGGCTCATTCGATCCGCCAAGGGCTTTTTTTAAAACTTCTATTTCAAATGGTACAATAATTTTGTGACAAATAGTTCTTGCATCATATGCTCCTAGTAATGTGGATTGTTTCTGTAAACACAGAGGATTGATATTTTCATTATTCATAGATATTTCATCTTTAATTTATTCCTCTATTTTAGAAGTCTATTATATAGCACGTTGACTACATTTTCAAGAATATTGAAAAAACAGTAATGAAACAATTAAGACAATACAGCAACTTATTATACATACTGCAGGTGGAAATATTTTTAATGTAAAAGTAAAGAAAATACTTAATAATGGTAAAATTGCTTCTAATTCCAGAAACCATCATAAAAATATATATGAACATAGATATTTAAACTAAAATTTGACAGGATAAATATTATATTTTAATGATTGTTTATCAGGCTGAAATATTTAAAACTAATTGTGCCAAATTTTATCTCTTTATCATATTTGCAGTACTAACAGTATAAGTATAGAATGATTTTCCTTATTCATGTTTACAATATTTTTGTGATTGAATTTTATCCAGCTTAGTGATAAAATGAATTTACTAAAAAATGAAGTATGCAAAGGAGAAAGAAAAATGAAAAAGCGTTTACTTATGATATTATGTGGGTCATTAGTGATTGTGCTAAGTGGATGTAGTAATACGAAAGAATCTCAAAATAATAATACTTCTACGATAACAGAAGAATCAAGTTATGAGAATGATACCAACACTATGACTGTTATTATAGAAAAATCAGATATGGAAAGTAAAACAGATAGCGTTACTACTGAAGCAAATCAGAATGATCAGGATACAGAACAAGAAGAACAAACCAATAATTCTTCTTACTATGGTACATGGGAAGTGCAGGATTATCAGGCAGCAGGAGTTTCTGCCTTGTCAACAGAAGAATGTGAAGCTTTTAAAGAGTATATGATTACTTATCAAGCAGATGCAGTATTTCAAAATGGTAATAATATGAACCTCACAGAAGTGGAATATCAACATGAAACTTATACAGAAGAAACATTAGTTCAGGATTATAGGGCTAATTTGGGAGAATGGTGGAATGGAATAGAGGAAGTCCGCAGTGTTAATATTACATCAACAGACAATTTCTTTGGAAGTCATTTTTTTGTCGCTGACAATAATACTATATGGATATATTATGAGGGTGTGTTTTTTCTGGCAAAAAAAGTCTGATCTATGGTTAAATTTATAAAAATCAACACATAACTTATAACAATAATCAAAACCCTTACAATAACAAAAAAAGGTATCATAAAGAGATATTTTTTGAAAAAGCAGAGGAAAAAAATGGAGAAGAAAATGTATAACATTGTGATTTTTGATTTAGATGGGACATTATTGAACACTTTGGAGGATTTAAAAGATGCAGTCAATGCGGCATTAAGACAATATCATTATCCAGAGAGAGATTTAGAAGAAGTGAGAAATTTTGTTGGAAACGGAGCAAAAGTATTGATAGAGAGATCTGTTCCAGAACATACTTCTATAGAAAATATAGAAAAGTGTTTAGGAAGTTTTCGGGCTTATTATAAAGAACACTGTAAAGATAAAACCAAACCCTACGATTCTATTATAGAACTGTTGACAACTTTAAGAGAGCTGAAAATAAAAATCGGGGTGGTTTCTAATAAGTTTGATGCAGCGACTAAGGAATTGTGTAAAGATTTCTTTCAAGATAAGATAGATGTGGCAATTGGAACACCACAGATTTCAAAGAAACCAGCTCCTGACAGTGTATGGGAAGCGATAGAAGAGTTAGGCGGGAAAAGAGAACAGGCACTTTATGTAGGAGATTCAGAGGTAGATATACAGACTGCTAAAAATGCAGGAATTCCATCTGTGAGTGTGACATGGGGATTTCGGAAGAAAGAGTTTCTAAAGACAAAAGAACCAGACTATATTATTGATACTCCTATGGAATTAATCCATATTTTAACTACCTAAATTCATTTCCTACAAACTTAAGGGAAGGAATGATTCCAAAAGAAGCCCCTTGGAAGACGTCGGCACTTAATGAGCGGTATGGGATTTGGATTTTGTTTTTTTGTGTGAATATAAACTTGTCTAGTCGAATAGTAATTATTTATAATTATAGTTTAAGCCTACTTTAACATCAAAGGTTCGCTACAGCAAGAACCTTTTCCAACGAAGCCGCGCTTTCGCTCCGTTCCAGACGTAATGGATACTAAATTCGCAGCCCCTAACAGGACTGCTCATTAAGTACCAACGTCTTCCAAGGGGCTTCTTTTGGAATAGGTTCTTGCTTCCGCTAGTTGGGTGGCTGTTCTAATTTATGGAAAGAGGACTTCCTTATAATATATAGAAGAAGGGTGATAGAATAAAAAGATGGAATAGTAATTATTTATGGTAACAATTTAGACTTTATTTGTTATGGTGAAATTCGCTTTTCACAGAGTAGAACCATCAATAGACTAGCGGAGGCAAGGAAGTATTCCAAAAGAAACCCCTTGGAAGACGTTGGTACTTAATGAGCAGTCCTGTTAAGGGCTGCGAATTTAGTATCCGCTACGTCTGGAACGGAGCGAGAGCGCGGTTTCGCTGGAATACTTCCTTGCCGGAGCGAACCTTTGATCCCCAAATAGACTGAACGGTAATTATTTATGATAGAACTTGGAAAAAATCTATTGACAAATATCGGAAATGTCAGTACTATATTAGATAGATTTCTGTTGTGGTGAAACAGAAAAATAAAAAAGGAGGTAGGAACTAATGAGAAATAAACCAATTTTAATGCAAAAACAATTAAATATGGAATCAGAAGTGAGTTTAGCCTGCCTCAATTACGCACGATTATAAGGAGAATCTATCATAAGAGATAGTAATATGCCGTAGTCCGAGAGAAGACTGCGGCATTTTTTTATGAAATATCAGGAGATTATAGAAAAAAATGTTTTGGCGGACAGAGTGTCTGCTTTTTTTGTTCTATAGAGAATGTGAGAGAATTTGTAGAATATAACATTTATTCATAATTTCAGGAAATCGTGTAATTGAGGTAAGAGGAGGAAAGGGGAAAAAAAGATGAACAAAAATCCAATTAAAAAGTATTTTAGAAAATATTGGTATTTGTATGTGATAGCGCTTACATCAATGTTTATCAGTATTTTTTTAGATATGCGTGCGCCAATGGTGACAAGTAGTATTATTGATGATGTGATTGTAGATGGAAAGATAGAATTATTAATGAGTTTATTGATGCTTTTAGTGGGAATAGGTGTTGGAAGAGCAATATTTCAGTATATAAAAGAGATTATTTTTGATATAGCGAGTATGAATATTGCCTGTGATATCAGAAGGAATTTATTTGGTCATATTCAAAAGTTATCCATTCGATATTTTGATAAAAACAATACAGGAGAATTGATGGCTCGTGTAAAAGATGATGTGGATAATGTATGGAATGCTATCGGATTTATAGGAATGTTGGCTATTGAATGTGTAGTACATACTGTGAGTGTGTTATATTGTATGTTTCATATCAGTCCTATTTTGACCATACTTCCTTTGATTATTATGCCGATTGTAGGATATACAGCAGTAAAGATGGAAAATAAATTAGGTGCTACTTATGAACAAATCAGTGAACAAAATGCAGAATTAAATACAGTAGCGCAGGAGAATTTAGCAGGTGTGCGTACAGTGAAGGCATTTGCGAGAGAACAATATGAAATAGAAAAATTTAAAAAACATAATAAAAAATATTATGATTTGAATATGCAGCAGGCAAAGACATTAGTGAAATATGATCCAAATATCTCTTTTCTGACAAAACTTTTATTAGTATTGTTAATTATTTTTGGCGGAATATTAGTGATAAAAGATAGGATTAGTATCGGGGATTTGGGAGCTTTTACTCAGTATGCCAATAATATCATCTGGCCTATGGAAATGTTAGGCTGGCTGAGTAATGAGTTAGCGTCAGCGCTCGCCTCAAATAAAAAGATCAATAAGATTTTAGTAGAAGAGCCAGATATAAAAGAGGCAGAGAAACCGATTTTATTAGAAAAGATGGAGGGGAAAGTGGAGTTTAAAGATGTGAGCTTTTCTCTTCATGATACAGAGATTTTAAAACATATCAACTTTTGTCTGGAAAAAGGAAAGACATTAGGAATTATGGGAATGACAGGGTCTGGAAAGTCTTCCATTGTAAATCTGATTGAACGCTTTTATGATGTGACAGAAGGGGAGATTCTTTTAGACGGAGTGGATATTAAAATGCTTCCTTTAAAAGATGTGAGAAAAAATACTTCCGTTGTGATGCAAGATGTATTTTTATTTTCAGATACGATAGGGGAAAATGTCAGTATTGGAAGTCATGGTGTTATGGATAAAGAAACGATTCATAGAGCGATAGCCGCAGCGAGAGCAAAAGAGTTTGTAGAGGATATGGGTGAACAATATGATACTATTATTGGAGAGCGAGGAGTAGGGTTATCAGGTGGTCAGAAGCAGAGAATCAGTATTGCGAGAGCGATAGCTAAAAAATCACCAGTGTTAATCTTAGATGATTCTACTTCAGCGCTAGATATGGAAACAGAATATGAAATTCAACAAGAATTAGTACAATTAGAGGATACTACTAAAATTATTATTGCCCATAGAATATCCGCTGTCAGAAAGGCAGATGAGATTATCATATTAGAAAATGGAGAGATTAAAGAGAGAGGCACTCATGAGGAATTGATGAAAAAGAAAGGTTTGTATTATTCTACTTATGAGGCTCAATATGGAGATTATCATAATGCTATGAAAGCGATGGCATAGAAGGGAGGGAAAAATAAGATGTCAGTGAATACATTTAAAGAGGATGAGGAACAGAAAGAGGTACTAAAAAAAGAAACCTTAATCCGACTATATAGATATCTATTATCCTATAAAAAGCAGATAGTTATTGTTTTATTGATTATGGTACTTACAATTGGAATCACAATGGCTAATCCGCTGATTATTGAAAGAGCGATAGATGTTCATATTGCGAATAAGAATTTAAAAGGTCTAGTGGAATTAGGTATTTTTGCGGTGGTTTTAAATGTTATTTATGTTTTAGGAGTAAAACTTCGGATGTATCTTATGG
This sequence comes from uncultured Lachnospiraceae bacterium, assembly GCA_910585935.1. Classification (GTDB taxonomy): domain Bacteria; phylum Bacillota; class Clostridia; order Lachnospirales; family Lachnospiraceae; genus MGBC136627. Next base: position 17,301 of record CAJUHN010000010.1, read on the forward strand.
CGAAAATGTCGAATGAGATTTTGGTGACAATCCGAAATGAACTATATGAACATATTCAAAAATTGGGTTTTGGTTTTTTTGACAGCAGACCGACAGGAAAGATTTTAGCTAGGGTGATCGGAGATGTAAATGCGTTAAAAAGTGTTTTATCGAATAGTGTTACCACGCTGATTCCGGATTTTTTTACGGTGATCGCAGTAGCGATAATTATGATGGTCAAAAATATGAAGTTAGCGCTGTCTGCATTTATAATGTTGCCTTTTTTAATTGTGGGAATGTATGTGATTCAGACATTTTCCCATAAGAGATGGCAGATTTTGAGAAAGAAAAATTCTAATTTGAATGCATTTGTACATGAGAATTTATCTGGAATTCGGATTGTTCAGAGCTTTACGGCAGAACAAGAATCGGCAGAAAATTTTGATTGGCTTTTAAAAGAACAGAAAAAAGCTTATGTTGGAGCAGTGAGTCTGGGAGATAGTTTTGGTTCGTTGATTGAATTGACATGGGGAGCAGGAGGATTTTTATTATATTATATTGGAATTAAGGTGATCGGAGTAGGGGAGATCGGAATCGGGACATTTATGGCATTCTCTACTTATATTTCTATGTTTTGGAGTCCTATCAGAAATTTAGCAAATTTTTATAATAATATTGTCACAAATATTTCGGCGGCAGAGAGAATTTTTGATATTTTGGATACAGAACCAGAGATTATGGATCAGGAGGGAGTGGAAGAGCTTCCAGATATAAAAGGAGAAGTGGAATTTGAACATGTTTCTTTTTCTTATAATGATGAATCGGATAAATATGTATTAGATGATGTAAGTTTTCAGATTAAGCCGGGAGAAACGATTGCTTTAGTAGGACCTACAGGGGCAGGAAAGACAACGATTGTGAATCTGATCAGCAGATTTTATGATAGTAAAAAGGGGAGAGTGCTGATAGATGGTTATGATATCAAAGAGGTATCTTTATATAGCCTGAGAAGACAAATGGGGATTATGACACAGGATAATTTTTTATTTTCAGGAACAATTAAAGATAATATTCGTTATGGAAAGTTAAATGCGACAGATGAGGAGATTATTGCAGCAGCGAAGGCGGTCAATGCACATGATTTCATCATGAAATTAGAAAAGGGATATGATACAGAGATCAGTGAGAGAGGTGCTAGATTATCTATAGGACAGAGGCAGTTGTTGGCATTTGCTAGAACGATGGTATCAGAACCTAGAATTTTGATTTTAGATGAGGCGACTTCTAGTATTGATACTCATACAGAGATTTTGGTGCAGCAGGGAATTGAAGAATTGTTAAAAGGCAGGACATCATTTGTGATTGCGCATAGGCTTTCTACTATTAAGAAGGCGGATAAAATATTTGTGGTGGATAAAGGAAAAATTTGTGAGGCTGGAAACCATGAGGAGCTTATGGAGAGGAAAGGAGCTTATTATGAACTGTATCAAGCGCAGTTTAGAAGTATTGCATAGATGGAGTGATGGATAGATGATAGGATAGTTCGTGTTAGTTAGGGATGTGATGTAAAAGAGTAGGAGAATATTTGAGTGAGGTTTTCTTAAATATTTTTCTATTCTTTTTTTGTGTAGTAAATTGGAGGTTTTATTATTAGGGATAAGGGAGGGAGTTTTAACAGAGGTTCGCGCCAGCAAGGAACTATTCCAACGAAACCGTGCTCTCGCTCCGTTCCAGACGTAATGGTACTAAATTCGCAACTCCTCTTCTTGCGGAGCTGCTCATTAAGTGCCAACGTCTTCCAAGGGGTTTCTTTTGGAATAGTTCCTTGCTGGCGCTAGTTTGTTGGCTGTTCTGGGGAAATTAGAGCGAAAATTATACTGTATAGAAAAAAGGGGAAACTTTGTAAAATTTATTGTTTGTATAATGGAATTAGAACCCTCGCTTTAGGGTGAAGCCTTTAAGTCAATTCTCTTATAGCTTCAAGTTTAAAATAAAGAAAAGTAGAGGTACAAGATTTTATTGCATATAGGGTATATCTATCATTTTGACAACTTTGAGATTAAATAAGAAGCAGAGAGAAAAAAGTAAACTTTATGTTATTTTAGAAGTATCCTAAATCTATAGGATTTAGTCCAATGTGGTCAACTTAAGAATTTTTTCATTCTAAAACTGTAACAGTAAGAACCAATTTTATGATACTAATTATCAAGATATACTTATATATCATGCTTAAGTTGAACAAATTGGGCTTTAGTCAGTAGAAATTCAGTTTTTTATAGATTAGAAAAGCAGACAAACTAGCGAAGGGAAGGAATGAATTCCAAAAGAAGCCCCTTGGAAGACGTCGGCACTTAATAAGCAGTTCCGCAAGAAGCGGGGCTGCGAATTTAGTGTCCGTTACGTCTGGAACGGAGCGGGAGCGCGGTTTCGTTGGAATCATTCCTTCCCGTAGCGGAACTTTTGTTTTAAAATAGACAGAATAATAAAAAGTGTTTGAAGGTTCTTTTGACTTTTATATGAAAAAGATTTATACTTAAGAAGTATAAGTAAAAGGAGATTTCAGAAAGGAGGATGGCTGTGGAAACTCAATGGATATATAGTGTGGGTTTTTGCAACTGATGAATTTTATGAAAATGTTAAAGAAAAGGAGAATGGTATCTCTAATATTGATTTGTATAACCATTATAATCAGTATAGTTGATCCTATTTCGATTTTGGCACAGGAATATTTAATCGATACTGTGGAAGAGATTATAGGTAATGTTTTGCCAATAGGGGCTATGTTTATGCCAATAGTGTTTTTATGCTTTCTTTATATCATTCCAAATATTCATTTGATTGGAGATTATTTAAAGATTAAATGGAGTCTGGATATAGAGGCGGAGAATATATTGGAGCTTCAAGATAAATTAAAGAAAATTCCTTATGTATGTTTTGAAAGTAATGAATTTTATGATAAGATTCAATACTTAAAAGAAAATAATAGATTAGAAATCAGGTTTTCATTTGTACTTCAAGTATTAGAATTTATTATTAATACAGTTTTATATGTTTATGTATTATTTCGATATAGTTGGATTTTGCCAGTTCTTTGTTTGGTATTTCTGCCATGTACTACCCATTTTATAACTAAGTTTTCAAAGGAACATTATAATAAGCTTTTTTCTCTTACTTTTGATCAGAGAATGGCAGAGGATAAGATGAATATTTTAACAGAAAAGGAGTATGCAAAAGAGATAAGAGTTTTTGGAGCTTCAGGATTTATTCAAGAGGGTTGGGAAAGGCTTATAAAGGGGTTTAATAAAGAGTATTTAAAGAGTTTAGAAAGATATAGTTTTATTTCTAAAGTGATTTTTATTAGTCAATATATTCCCATATTATTGTGTTTAGGTGTGGTTTTGTTTTTGTATTGGAATCAAAAAATAAGTCTTGCGGCTTTTATCGCTGTTTCTAATCATTTATTACATATGAATCTTTTGAATCTGTATCAGGGGTTGGTGAGTAGTTATAGTAAGTATAAACTTGTCTGTAAAAAGCATCAGGAGTTAAATGAGATTATGCAGAATGAAGAGGGGAAGAAGAAACTGGAAATAGAAGAAAAGTCTTCGATTGAAATTATTTTTGAGCATGTTTTTTTTCGCTATCCAAATACAGATACTTATGTATTAGAAGATGTTTCATTTCAATTAAAGGGAAAGCAAAAAGTTGTTTTAGTAGGGGAAAATGGTTCTGGGAAAAGTACTTTAATTAAGTTGTTATTGGGGTTATATAAGGCAGAACAAGGGAAGATTTTTATTAATGGGGTTGAAATTAATGAGTTATCAAGACAGGAATTGTCAAAATTGTTTGGTTGTGTATTTCAGGATTATGCTAAGTATGCTCTGAGTTTAAAGGAAAATGTGGGATTTGGAGAAAGGGAAGAAGAGTTGACAGGGCTTATGAAGGTTTATGAAATTGATAAGATTGCGAGTCATTTACAGGATTCTTATGATACTATATTGGGAAAACTGTATGGAGATGGTGTGGAGCTTTCAGGGGGAGAGTGGCAGAAGATAGGGATAGCTAGGGCATTTGTAGGGAATAAAAAAGTATTGATTTTTGATGAACCAACGGCTTCTTTAGATCCGATAGCTGAGGTGAATACATTTCAAAATATTATAGAACATTCAAAAGAATCTATGACTTTTTTTGTGACACATCGTTTAGGGATTGCCAGTCAGGTGAATCAAATTTTAGTATTAAATCAAGGGAAAATTTGTGAGATAGGTGATTTTGAAGAGCTGATGAAAAAAAGAGGGAAATTCTATCAGTTATATGAAACGCAAAGAAAACTTTATATCAGAGAGGAGTGTATAGAGTGATGGGGGATAGGACAGGTTATTTTGAACAGAAAATATCAGATTTAAAAGAGGTTAAAAAAAGTCCTTTTAAAAATTATATTCGTTTGGTATCTTTTGTTTTTAAAAAGCAGTTTTGGCTGTTATCAGCTTATATTTTAGGATGTATTTTTCAGGGGAGTTTAAGCCCTATACTCACGAATATATGGAAAAATTATATAGATCTTTCGAGTGGTATGGGTGTGAAGTTAGAGGTATTTAGGCAGGTGGTAGGAACGCTTGTTTTATTTGTTTTTATTATGATAATTCAACATTTTTTTGATGCGATATTAGAAAATATGGCTGCGAGATTTAATTTTTCCTCTTGGTTTTTATTAGATGAAAAGATTAATGAAAAGGCAGCTAAAATACATGCGGAATATTATGAACTGCCAGCGATTCAGGCTATTATTGAGCGGGCGTGGTATTTTACGAGAGCAGGGTTTGTGTTGTTATTTCAGATAGGTTTGACTATATTTAATAGTATGAGTAAAACAGTAGGGCTTTTGATTTCTTTGTATTGGATTGAACCTTGGCTCTGTCTAATTGGCAGTTTCTCTGTTATTCCAGCATTGCTGAATAAATATTTTTTGGCTTATGAAGAGGCGGCAAGTAGAAAAGAAGATAGTGAGGAGATGTTGGAATATCGGTATTTCAAAAATGTATTTTTTGATAAGGTGTCGTTGAGAGAGATATTATTAGAGAATCAGTTTGAATTTTTTAATGAGAAGTTTTTAAAAGCGAAAGAAAGGCTTTTGAGGATAAGGGAAAAATTAGAGGGAAAAAGGGTATGGTATCAATTAGTGGAAAATCTTATCCGAAATGCTATTTTTATTATTTGTATGATAATTACCGTTATGGGAATGATAAAGGGGAGTATTACGGTTGGAAGTTTTGCTGCTATTTTTCTTTTGATCTATAGCTTGATAGATAGTATGAAGGATTTGATAAAGCAGATATCAACAATTATCAGTGCTTCTTATAGTATTGAGGAATTTTATAAATTTTTAGATTTGGATTTGAAACCGGTAGGAGAAGAAAAAGAGGGAAAAGTGGAAAGGAAAGAGGGAATTTTATTTCATGATGTGGATTTTCGATATCCTATGACAAAAGAGTATGCTTTAAAGGGGGTTAAAGTAGAGATAAAAAAGGGAGAACATGTTGCTATTGTTGGAGCGAATGGGAGTGGAAAATCTACGTTTGTGAAGTTGTTGATGGGGTTACTTCTGCCTTCTCAGGGAGAAATTATTTATGAGGGGAAGAATATAGAGGAATTAGATAAACAAGCTTATCAGAAATTATTTTCTCCTGTATTTCAGGATTTTAATAAATATAAAGACACTTTATTTTATAATGTTTTTATTGCTGATGTGGAGAGAAAAGGGGAGATAGAGAAGATAAAAAAGGCATTAGAGTTGGCAGGGTTTGAAAAAGAGATAAAAGAAGGTATGATTTTATCAGGAGAGTTTGGAGGAATGGAATTATCAGGCGGAGAGTGGCAGAAGATAGCGATAGCGAGGGCATTTTTTTCGGATAAAGAGATTTTTATTTTGGATGAGCCGACAGCGGCAATAGATCCTGTGAGGGAAGCGATGATGTATAAAAAGTTTGCAGAGTTGAGTGAAGGAAAGACGACATTTTTTGTCACACATCGTCTGGGTTCTGTGCTATTAGCGGATAAGATATTATTTTTTGAAGATGGAAGAATAGAGGAGTATGGAACACATGAGGAATTATTGAATAAAAATGGGAAGTATGCAGAGTTTTGGAAGATGCAGACAAGCTTATATCAAATATAAATACTTATTATCTTATTTGGGTTTTATTTTGTAGAATAATTATGATATAAAGTGGAAAATATTAAGAATAAAAGGTTGTTATTCAGAAATAATATTATTTACTCAGAAATAAAATTATTTAGAAAGGGATTTTTGATGGAAAGACAGAAGAGGATATAGAGTAATAATAGGTGATTGTGGAAGTCAAAAGGGGGCGCTCCGGCAAGGAAGTATTCCAACGAAGCCGCGCTTTCGCTCCGTTCCAGACGTAGCGGTACTAAGCGCACAGCCCCTTTAGGGCTGTTTGCTAAGTGCCGACGTCTTCCAAGGGGCTTCTTTTGGAATACTTCCTTGCCTCCGCTACTTGGTTGAGGGTTCTACTTTGTGAAAAGTGAAGCTTATGATAAGCTATGAAATTTCAATGAGGAGATAGGGAAAAGAAATTTTCAGCAAAAGTAGTATTTCTATGATGTTTGGAGTTTCACTATTACCTATTACTTAAGTAATAAAAAAGAAAGGAAGGTATTGGGAGTATGAAGTTATCATTTCGTTGGTATGGGGAAGATGATAAGGTGACTTTGCAGAATATTCGTCAGATTCCGGGTATGCACTCGATTGTAACGGCTGTTTATGATGTTCCTGTAGGAGAGGTGTGGAGCAGAGAGAGTATCGCACATTTAAAAAAATTAGTGGAAGAGAATGGATTGGTATTTGATGTAATTGAAAGTGTTCCTGTTCATGAAGATATTAAATTAGGAAAATCTACTAGGGATCATTATATTGAAAATTATTGTGAGAATATTCGGCGTTTAGGGGAAGCGGGGATTCGGTGTATTTGTTATAATTTTATGCCTGTTTTTGACTGGACAAGAACACAGCTTGACCATGTTTTAGAGGACGGTTCTACTTCACTGGTCTATTATCAGGAACAAGTGGATAGGGTAAATCCTTTAGAAAGTGACAGTGATTTAACGCTTCCAGGCTGGGATTCTAGTTATTCGAGAGAGGAATTAAAAAATGTGGTAGCAGAGTATCAGGCGATGACAGAAGAGGGTTTATGGAATAATTTGAGGTATTTTTTAGAGAGGATCATTCCTGTTGCTAAAGAATGTGATATTAATATGGCGATTCATGAAGATGATCCTTGTTGGAGTATTTTTGGGCTTCCCAGAATTATCACTTGTGAGAAGAATTTAGATCGGTTTTTAAAATTAGTAGATGATTCTCATAATGGAATCACTCTTTGTACAGGTTCTTTAGGATGTTCTGGTAAAAATGATGTGGTTCATATGGCAGATAAATATTCTGCGATGGGCAGGATTCATTTCGTACATGCCCGTAATGTAGCTGTATTAGAAAATGGTTTTGAAGAACGTGCGCATCTTTCTAGTTGTGGAACATTAGATATGTTTGCAATATTACAAGCTCTTCATAAAAATGGTTTTGATGGTTATATTCGTCCTGATCATGGCAGAATGATCTGGGGAGAAACTGGAAGACCGGGTTATGGTTTATATGATAGGGCATTGGGTGCTACTTATATTAATGGGTTATGGGAAGCGTTAGAGAAGATGGGAAATTAAAATAAGAAAGGATAGAATTTAATATGAAATTACCGATTCAAACAGATTTGAATGGAAAAGTTGCTGTTGTCACTGGTGCTGGAGGTGTGATCTGTGGAGTGTTTGCAAAGGCATTAGCGGCTTGTGGCGCAAAAGTGGCTCTTTTGGATTTAAATGAAGATGCTGCAGGACAGATAGCAGAGGAGATTGTTAAAGAAGGGTATATAGCGAAAGCTTATGGAGCAAATGTATTGGATAAGCAGAATTTGACAGATGTGCATACCCGTATTTTAGAAGATTTTGGACCTTGTGATATTTTATTGAATGGAGCGGGAGGAAATAATCCTCTTGCTACTACAGATAAAGAATATTATGAGAAGGGGGATTTAGATGCTGATACAAAGTCTTTCTTTGATTTAGAGCAGAGTGGAGTGGAATTTGTATTCAACTTAAATTTTATTGGTACGCTATTGCCGACTCAGATTTTCGCACAGGATATGATAGGCAGAGAGGGATGTAATATTTTAAATGTATCTTCCATGAATGCATTTACACCATTGACTAAAATTCTTGCTTATAGTGGAGCAAAAGCGGCTGTCAGCAATTTCACACAGTGGCTCGCTGTGCATTTTTCAAAGGTTAATATCCGTGTAAATGCGTTAGCACCGGGGTTTTTTGTGACAAAACAAAATGAAAAGTTGCTCTATCAGGAAGATGGAACTCCAACGGCAAGAACAAAGAAAATATTAGCAGCTACTCCAATGGGAAGATTTGGAGATTCAGAGGAATTAATTGGGGCTTTATTATTTTTATTGAATAATGAAGCGGCAGGGTTTATTACAGGAGTTGTACTTCCTATAGATGGGGGATTTTCTGCTTATTCGGGGGTATAAAATAGGCTGTGAGGATAAGAGTGGAATTGTGGAAAATGTTGAAAAATTAAAGTTTATAGTTGTTGGGAGAACATTTTGGCAGGAGTTCCGCACATGGAAGGAAGTTTCCAACGAAGCCGCGCTCTCGCTCCGTTGGAATACTTCCTTACCCTGACTGCAAGAACTTTACAGACAACAAAGCAATATCAGGAGTTTAAGACAGCTGGTACAGAAGGAATTACAGGTTGTGAAATTCGCTCTATAATTCTTCCGCTTTTGGCAGATCATGTGATTCGCGAAGCAAATCACTATCTGAGAATTTTAGAATATGCACAGAAGGGCAGGGATTAGTATAGAGTTATGTAGATATCCTAAGAGGGGAAATATCAGGACGGTACTAGATGTCCCGAAGATTACCTCTACTGTTCAGGCAGTTTTGCTTGGGATGTAGAATCAGGTATGTGAAGAATCTTCCGAGTTGTGAAACAGACATTTGGCTATAGGTGCAGGGCAATATACAAGAAAATTCGGGAATGTCTTTGATAATATTGGTGTGAATATTGTAGTAATAGCAGTTTAGACATAGCTATTATAGGAATATCATGAAAAGCAGAGGAGTGAAGGAGCATCTAGAAAAGAAAGGTATTTTTATAATGAAGTTGTTGAAAATAGGTATTGAAACAATCTATAGTATTTGTGATTTATTTAATATTATAGGCTGCAAAAATTTTCTATTTTTCAATAACTTCATTTTTTATGTCCATTTTTTGATTTTAAATCGAATGTATAAGTGAACTGGTTCAAAGGAGAGGTGATGTTGTGACAGATAAAGATATATATTAGTACAATTGCGAAAAGAACTGCGATTGATTATTGGAGAAAGAAGAAATATGAAGAAAGGGGATAGTTTGACTGCAGATATAGTTTATGTGATAAAAGATGATGTGATGTCTGATGAGAATTATTATATACTAGAAGTAAATAATCATGGAGTTTTACCATCAGATGCATCGGAATTTAGTATCATAAAAATTTTGCCAGAGAGGTAATGGGAGAAAGTTCATAAAAAGTTTTGATAAAAAATGGAAAAGAATATATAATGAATAGAGAAAGAGAATTATGAAAATGCTGTTGGATTTGTATTATATGAAGAATGGGTGAAAAAATGGCACTTGGTAATTTGGAAATTTAAATGATATATAATAGAGAATTTTTAAATTTATAATTATTATTAATTATTTTAAAATAAAGGAGAAGCTACATGTTATATCCAAAGAATAAAGAAAAAACATTAGATAAAAAGTTGTTTGAGAATCCGACCAGTGAATATAGGGGTACTCCCTTCTGGGCATGGAATTGTAAGGTGACAAAGGAGCAGATTGATTTTCAGACAGAAGTGTTCAAACAGATGGGAATGGGAGGTGCTCATATTCACTGTCGAACTGGTATGAATATTCCTTATATGAGTGAAGAATTTTTAGATCAGGTCGCTTATGCTCATGATAAATTTGCAGAAAAAGAGATGTTGACATGGCTTTATGATGAAGATCGCTGGCCGTCAGGATATGGTGGTGGGTATGTAACAAAAAATTCAGAGTATCGTATGAGATTTTTAGTATTTTCGCCAGAACCAATACCAGACGGTGTACCGAAAAACCGCGGAAGAGATGTATCCGCAGCCGTGGTCATTAGAAGTGATTCTAGAAGGCTGCTCAAATGCTATGGTGTACGTCTAAATAAGGCAGGAACAATGGAGGCATATTGTGTATTAGAAGAGGGAGAAACACTGCCAGAAGGATATGATCCTTGGTACGCTTATTTAGAAATTTCAGGGGATAATATCTGGTTTAATAATCAGGCTTATGTCAATACGCTTGATAAAAAGGCAATCACTCGTTTCTTGGAAGTGACCCATGAACAATATGAAAAGAAATTAGGTGGTTTTTTTGGTAGAGATATTCCTTCTATTTTCACTGATGAACCGCAGTTTGTTCATAAGACAAGATTAGGGAGAGCTCATGATAGAAAGGTACAGTTTTTACCTTATACAGATGATTTTGAAGAAAGCTATGAAAAGGTATATGGAGAAACTTTTCTAGAGCATTTGCCAGAGGTATTCTGGGAAATGGAAAAAAAATCCGTATACAAAACAAGATATCAATATCATGACCATATAGCAGAACGCTTTGCTGAAGCATATGCGGATCAGATTGGTGAGTGGTGTGAAAAGCATAGAATCGCTTTGACTGGTCATATGATGGAAGAACCCACATTAAAAAGTCAGACGGCTGCACTAGGAGAGGCTATGCGTTCTTACCGTAGTTTCCATATTCCGGGAATTGATATGTTATGCGACTGGCGTGAGTTGACGACAGCAAAGCAGGCACAGAGTGCAGTACATCAGTATGGAAGAGAGGGTATGGTTAGTGAAATTTATGGTGTTACCAACTGGGATTTTGATTTCAGACGTCATAAGCTGGCAGGAGATTGGCAGGCTGCTTTGGGTGTAACTATCAGAGTTCATCATTTGACATGGGTATCGATGGAAGGTGAAGCTAAGAGAGATTATCCAGCATGTATTGGCTATCAGTCATCATGGTATCAAGAATATAAGATGATCGAGGATTACTTCTCTAGGTTGAATACAGTACTGACTAGAGGGAAACCAGTAGTACGAGTAGGTGTTATTCATCCAATCGAATCCTACTGGCTGAAATGGGGAAGTGAGGAAACCACAGGTGCAGATAGAGAGGAAATGGAAGTCAGCTTTGATAATCTGGTAAAATGGCTACTCTATGGAACAATAGATTTTGATTTTATTTCAGAATCTCTACTTGAACAAATGCCTAAGAAAGGAAATGGATTTGTAGTAGGGGAGATGTGTTATGATGTGATTTTAGTACCTAACTGTTTAACTTTGAGAAATAATACATTAAAATGCTTAAAACAGTTTGTCAAAAATGGAGGACAGGTTATTTTCGCAGGACGTATTCCTACATATGTAGCTGCAGAAAAGAGCAGAGAACCAGTTAAAATGGCAGAGGAGTGTATTCAGATTCCATTTACTAAACAGACCATTCTAGATGTTCTTGATTCATACCGAACATTAAATATCAGGGATTCTTCTGGTATTCGTTCTAGCAATCTGCTTTATCAGATGAGGCAAGATGGAGAAAATCGCTGGCTGTTTATTGCTCATAGTGAAAAGCCGGAAAGTCTAGATACAGTAAGAGAAGAAATATGGACAGTTTCAACTTTCGGAATATGGACAGTAGAACAATGGGATGCTCTAGACGGAACTTCTATGGAAATTCCAGTAGAATATAATGAAAAAGAGAAAAAAACAGAATGGGTTATAAGTTCCTATGCATTTGATTCTCATCTATACTATTTAAAGCCTATAAAAAGTAATATCCAAAAGATAAGAAAAAAAGAAATACAAAAACAATTAGTAAAAATTCCAGAAACAGCGGCTGTGATATTGGAAGAACCAAATGTATTTGTACTTGACATGGCAGAATCTAAACTAGATAATGGAGAGTGGAGAGAAAAGGAAGAAATACTTCGTTTAGACAATATTTTCCGAAGAGAGTTAGGATATCCAAAGAGAGGAGATGCCTATGCACAACCATGGATTTACGGTGAGCGCAAATATGAACACCAGATTTCATTGAGATATTCCATTACATCAGAACTGGAAGCAGAGGAGGTAAAGCTGGCACTAGAAAATGTACAGATTACCAATATTATTTGGAATGGACAGAAAGTAGAACATAAAATCTGTGGATATTATGTAGATCAGCAGATTAAAATGGTAATTCTTTCTTATTTAAAAAAAGGGAATAATATATTAGAAATACAGATACCTTATCATGCAGGAGTTGATGTGGAGGCAATGTATTTGCTTGGTGATTTTGGAGTTAGCGTGAAAGGACGCCAGGCATTTTTGACAAACCCAATAACAAAATTGGCTTTTGGTGATATATGCACTCAAGGACTGCCATTTTACGGTGGAAATTTGATCTATTATTTGCCAATTGAAACAAGAGAAGATGGTATACTAACCGTACAAGTACCACAGTTTAGAAGTCCTATTATTGAAGTCACATTAGATGGAAAATGTAGTAAAAAGTTGTTTAAAAGTCCTTATAAAGTGACATTTGAAGGTGTAGAAAAGGGTTTACACAATCTGGAACTAAAAATGTTTGGCAATCGGAAAAATACCTTTGGACAGCTTCACAACTGCAGTGGATCAGAATTATGGTGTGGTCCAGACGCATGGCGCAGTACAGGGGAAAACTGGGCTTATGAGTATCAACTTACCAAAACAGGTATCTTGATCAGTCCATCTGTAACACTGGAACGATAAAAGTTCCATAATCTATTTAGATAATATATAAGTAAATAGATATTTGTTTTCCTAAAAATATTTTATCAGATCAAATGAGAATTTTAAGGAAAGGTATATTATATTCCGTATAAGACTATTTCTAGACCCAATATTTGCTGCATTTTTATAAGGTAAAAGTATTAATAGATGTGAATAGAAGGAAACATTTTAAAGGTTCATATAGGGAAGCAACTATTTTAACAAAGCTGCTTCCCCATGCTAGTTTACCGTATGATAAATTTATGAAGTGATATGGTTTATCGTGACTGCTTGTCATTTTCAAAATTAAAAAAATAAAAATTTTAACCTTCCATTTTTATTTGTATCTGTCGAAATACTTCTCCTATACTTCCTTCTATCCTCAAATCAGCTTCTTCATCATATGGCGTCACAGATTTATTAATTAATACTAACTTATCGCCTTTATAATATTCAATTAGACCTGCTGCTGGATATACAGTAAGAGAAGTACCTCCTATAATCAAAATATCTGCCTGTTCTATAAAATAAACCGCTTCACGTATCACCTTTTGCTCTAATCCTTCCTCATATAAAACAACATCTGGACGAATTATTCCACCACAATTACAATGTGGCACACCCTTTTGTTCTAATACCCATTCTAATTCATATTTTTTTCCACATCTCATACAATAATTCTTATAGACAGTCCCATGCAATTCTAACACTTTTTGACTCCCTGCCTTCTGATGAAGACCATCTATATTCTGTGTAATGACCGCCTTCACCTTTCCTTCTTTCTCCCACTTTGCTAATATTTTATGTGCATCATTTGGTTCTGCATCTGTATAGATCATCTTATCCCTATAGAAACGATAAAACTCTTCTGAATGTGAGAGAAAAAAACTATGACTTAAAATTCTCTCCGGCGGATAGTCATACTTTTGATGGTATAGACCATCTACACTGCGAAAATCAGGGATATTGCTCTCTGTAGAAACTCCTGCCCCTCCAAAGAATACAATATTATCACTATTTTCTATCCATGTCCTTAAAGTATTTATCTCTTTTATTTTCTCCATCTTATATCATCCTTTCTTTTTTTATATTTTTTCAAAAAGTGATAAATTAGAAGTCTTTTGTACTTATTCAACGGATTTTAACGACTCTGCCATACTGATTTTTTTGAGTTTATATCTCATAGCAATCTTGACCAAACCAGCAAATACAAGAGTCAATATAAAACTAAACAGATAACTTTTCCATGCGATACGGCTGTCAAAACACATAGCATCTGGTTTGATCTTAGACATTGCAAAAGAGTGTAAAAGTTTTCCAAAAAATAGCCCTAATAATGCTCCTATAGATGTCAGCATATTGATTTCTCGAAATATATAAGCAGAAGATTCAGAGTTGAAAAACCCAAGTACTTTAATTGTTGCAATCTCTCGTATTCTTTCTCCAATATTGATATTGATCAAATTAAATAATACAATAAAAGCTAAAATACCAGCACAAACAATAATCAAAAGTACAACAAGATTAAGGCTGGAAAATGATTTTTCAATAGATTCTTTTATATCTTCATTAAGCATGATATGGCTGACTATATCCTCATTGAGCATAGAGGCTATAATATTATGTGTGTTAATATCTGTGTTGAAATTCAGATAAGCAGCATTCATAGAAGCATCACTATAAAGTTGTATCATTGTATTTTCTGAAATAAATAAATAATTATTGATATAGTTATCAAATATACCTGTAACGGCTACATTAATCTGCTCAAAATCATCATTTGTTAAGGTCACTACATCACCTGTTTTAATATTGAGTTTATCCGCTATTCCCTTGCATATAATAATTTCCCCATCTTTGGGATAGGATATTATGGTGTCAGATGTTTTTAGATGGATAAAAGGGGTGATATCTTCCTTAGCTGAAGTTATGGTAGTGTTTTTACTGATTCCATTTGCAGTTATTTCTATATTATTTTCAGACAAGAAAATGGAATCAGTTATCATAGTTTGATGTTGTTCTATAAATTGGTTTTGTTCTTCTGACATGAGCGAATCAGTAAAGGTCACTTTTGCATCATATTGTATGATTTCTTCATACTGATAATCTGTTACATTTTGAATAGAATCTTGGATTCCAAAACCTGTCAAAAGTAAAGCAGTACAGCCGCTGATTCCTAGTATCATCAGAAAGAAACGTTGCTTGTACCGAACGACATTGCGCAGAGATACTTTATGCAAAAAACTGATCCGACGCCATATTCTCGTGCGTTCTAATAAGATTCGTTTTCCATTTTTGGGTGCTTTTGGTCGCAAAATTAGAGCAGGAACATCATACAGTTCTTTAAAACAACAGAGAGCAGAAATTACGGCTGTACAAAGCATAGCAACTCCTAGTGATATAATACACATTTTCCAATCAAAAACATAGAGCAGGCTATCAGAGAAATTATAGATAGTTTTATATGCGCTCCAAAAGATCTTTGGAATGAAAACTGTACCACAGAAAAAACCAATAATACCGCCAAATAATCCGGCTGAACCTGAATAAAAAAGATATTTCCTTGATATTTGCAGTTTGTTATATCCCATAGCTTTCCATACACCGATTTGAGTGCGCTGTTCATCAACCATTCTTGTCATTGTTGTACCACATACAAGAGCGGCAACAAGAAAGAAAAAGACAGGAAATACAACAGAAATATTTTCTATGATCGAGGAATCTTGATCAAAAGAAGCATATCCTGTGTTCTCACTTCTTTTGAGAATATAAACAGAAGGACGTTTGATAGAATCTACTTCCTTTTGTGCTTCTTCTATATCTAAATATTTTTTTGCCAACTCATTTTCAGGTTCTTTAAAAGAAGCTTCTATTTGATCTACCATCTCAATATAATATGGATTCTCTTCTAAAGAAGGAAATCCTACATTAGGGATCTGTTGTGCAGCTTCTTGTATAGCAAGCTCCTTTTGAGCCTGCAGATTCGCGCTCGCCTCATTTAATTTTATTTTCGCGTCATCTATCTCTTTTTGAGCCTCTTCAACAATCTCTTCATAACGTATATTTGCCTGAATCTTTGCTTCCTCAGTCACTTCATCTTCTTGTTCTGCAACAGCATTTTTGTAAGCATCACTATAAAGTGCTCCCGAATCTTTTAAAGTCATATAAATCTCTTTATAATAATCTGATGTAAAGCATGATTCATTGACAAACAAAAAGGCAGTAATATTCCCATCGCCTAATGAAGTTGTACCACGATCAGCGCTGATATAAAGAGGAGATGTGGCTATGCCTACTACTGTAAATTCCGATGTATGAAAAGCATCAAATATTTCTTCTTTATTAGAATCAGAAAATGAAATCGTCTGACCGATCATATTTTCGTCAAAGAAACTGGCATCTAATACACATTCAGAATCTGTTTCCGGCAATCTGCCAGATATAATATTTAACTTATTAATATTGTTAGTGATAGAGTGTACTCGAAAGGTCAGATCATTTTTTCCTATCGCAATGAGCACATCTTCATAATGAGCACCTTCGGCAGAAGAAATATTTTGCAAATCAGAAAAAGGAGCAGTATTATTTTTGGAAAAACCGATAGAAGATAAGATTCGATAGTCATAAAATTTTTGCTCTTCCAAATATTTTTCCGCAGTATTAACAAGAGCCGGACGATATACACATAATCCTGCGAAAAAACCAACACCAAGTGCTATAATAGAAAAGATAGCTAAATATCGTTCTATACTGTTTTTAATTTCTCGAAATATAGATTTTATCAGTACATTCATAAGATCACCATTCAATCTGCTCAATCGGCGTAGGATTAGGGTTTGTTGTAACAGATTCGATAGTTCCACTCTTTACATGAATAACACGATCAGCCATATCGCAAAGAGCAGAATTATGTGTAACAATCACAATAGTCATATTTGTTTTGCGGCAAGTATCTTGTAAAAGTTTAAGTACTGCCTTTCCTGTATTATAGTCTAATGCTCCTGTTGGTTCATCACACAAAAGAAGTTTTGGCTTTTTGGCTAATGCACGAGCGATAGCGACCCGCTGTTGTTCGCCGCCAGATAATTGAGCAGGGAAATTGTCCTTTCTATCAGATAGACCAACTTCTTGAATGACCTGTAATGGATCTAAATGATCCTTGCAAATCTGCACAGCGAGTTCAACATTTTCCAGTGCTGTTAAATTTGGAATCAGGTTATAAAATTGAAACACAAAACCTATTTCATATCTTCGATATGCAGTAAGCTGCTTTTCATTATAAGTTGAAATTTCTTGTCCATCTAACCAGACATTGCCATCTGACATAGTATCCATACCACCAAGAATATTTAAAATAGTTGTCTTACCAGCACCAGATGCACCAACGATTACACAAATTTCACCCTGTTTAATCATAAAATTTGCATTGTTTAGTGCCCGAATATCAACTTCACCAACTTTATAGGTTTTTCCTACTTTATCAAAAGTAATAAACTCAGACATTCCATATCCTCCTATTTTTTTGAATTTAAAAGATTAAAATCTAGATTGTCCAAATGAATCATTAAAATTATAATAGTTATAGTTTCGGCTATTTGGGATCAAAGGTTCGCTGCGGCAAGGAAGTATTCCAGCGAAGCCGCGCTCTCGCTCCGTTCCAGACGTAGCGG
>CAJUHN010000011.1 GCA_910585935.1 uncultured Lachnospiraceae bacterium
TGCCGACAAACAGGTATTGCCAGAATCACTTGAAATAATGTGGTTAAAAAAAGCTATTGGTAGATATTCTGTTGAATTGGACGAATTGAATTTTGATGATGAGTTATTGCAATTCGATTCTAAACTTGATCAATATGTAATTGATACATTGGCACAATTTATGTTGCAGATGTATCAAGAAAGACAAGTGTCACTTGTTAATAAGCGTGTTTCTATTGTAGGAAAAGATTTGTCAATTGATGGTTCCAACGGCACAAAGACAGCAGAAAAATCACATCTTGATTATATTGCATGGAACGCAAGTGAAATGGTAGAAAATCAAAAGCCTACCGCTTATACATAGGAGGCATCATATGAAAGAATGGTATCTCATTGGAAATAAAACAAAACCAAATATGTTAGGCGGATATGAAAATCAAAGTTTTCTGGATTATAAAGAAGATGCTTTCGCAGAATCTTTAGAGACAGATATTGCTTCTACCGTTTTGTTGTTCAATCACGATTTAAGTCAATCAAAAGAATTACGTGGAGTTATACAAGGCAATGTGGCTGATTCATCCTTAAAGTCTATGGAAAGATGTATTTTAGTACCTATTGGCACTTTACATAGTGGGAATTATATTTTTTTTGAAGATGAATATTGGCTTATTGATGGAAGACCTGGAAACAATGGAGAATATGAAAAAGCAGTTTTAAAAGAATGTCAGTATAAAATAAAATGGCAAAAAGATGATGGCACAATTATAGAACGTTGGGCTAACTTCACTTCTGCGTCTAAATATGATATTGGGGAATCTGGAAATAGTACAATAATCTTATCCTCTAACAACTTTACAATTCTTATTCCATATGACGCTGATGGCTTAACGATTGATGGAAAAAGGATTTTTGTTGATACATCTGAAATACCAAAGAAGGTATTTAAAATTACAAGGAATGACGATGTTCTGTTTTTACATGGAAATCACGGAGGAACTTTGAGCTTGATTGCTGATAAAACAGAATTCAATCCAAATAAAGACAATCAAGAATTACGAATCTGTGATTATATAGATCCGTCCTCTCCTCTCCCACCCACTCCACCAGAATCCGATGAAACGACAGATTTAAGGTGTGTAATTTCTGGGAATACAAATCTGAAGAATGGATACTATCGTAAATTTACCGTAACTTTTACTGATAAAGATGGTAATGCTGTTGACTGGCAAGGTGTGAATTATCGGTGGAATATAACATCAGATTTTGATGTTAAGCAGACTGTTGCGGATAACAAAATTACTGTTTCTATTAATGACGAGAACCTCATTGGAGGTTCTTTTTTTGTACAGATTATTGTTGATGAAACTGTGCTGTCTGAGATAAAAGTAAATATTGTGGAATGATGGAGGTGAATATTTATCGGAAAATCAAGAAGTTATGAAATTATAGAGTATCGCAAGCTTATCGAAAGACAATTATGCACTTCAACAGAGATTATCAAGTTGCTTGGTTGCGAAAACGAAGAATATCCAGAAGAAGTCATTCCATATAAATATTCATTTCCGCATGAATACATACCAGGTACCCAGGACAAAACCAATAGGTTTATAAATTATGAAATTAGTGCAATAATCGATCCAAGAAACAACGTATTTAAAGATTTGACTATTTATTTCTTTGTAGTATGCCATGAAGACATTACCCAATACAAAGAAAAAGGCAGAACATACTTATGGTATGACAAAGCAGTTTGTGAATTGGATAATATTTTCTGTGAAAAAAATATATTAGGAATAGGAAAGACAATGCTTGCGAGTAATATCCCATACTCACCACAGATGAAATTTAAAGGAAGGGTATTAAAATTCGTAGTAAAAGATTTTAATAATGGTTTGAAATATGGAAAATAGAAAAAGTCTTTTAAATATGTCTTCTATCAATATTCCTGACACCAAATTTTCTGTACGGATTCCTACAGTCAGAGAAATATTAGAAGATGAATTTACTTATTACAATATTGTCTCTTCTCTTACTGCTAGTCCATTTCAATATATGGTTCAATTAGATGATATGGGAATTGATTTTACAACAGTTACAGATTATGAATTATTTAAAATGATATTTCTTGTATATGCGAAATCTGATCTTTCAATATTATTTGGAGATTTAAATACATCTGATTTTGGAATGTTTAAATCAGAAAGTAACGATACGTTTCTATATAATCCAAATAACAGAATTGAAATTAATGAAAAAGTATATAACGATTTGGTTGATACTATCAGAAAAATAAACCTACTTCAAAAGGTAAAATATAAGCCAGGTAATGAATCAGCACGGAAATATTTATTAGAAAAAGAACGAAAAAAACAAAAGAGAAATGCCAAAAAGAAACAGGAGCCATATTTAGAAAAACTTGTTATTGCTTTAGTAAACACAAGTGAATTTCCATATGATTATGACTCATGTATGGATTTATCCATATATAGGTTTAACCAGAGTTTTAAGCAGATACAACATAAAATTGCATTTGATAACACAATGATAGGTGTATATGCTGGAACTGTAGATGTATCTAAATTAAATAATAAAGATACTCTTTCATGGATTCCAAGCAAATAATAATTATTTTGAAGAAGAAGACCTTAATTGGTCTTTTTTATTTTGCAAATAAAACAAAACAGGAGGATAATCAATGAATATTGATAAATTTACAATTACGTCTTACGATCAGATTATAGGATTTGATAGAACAACCGGAAGTTTGGAATTGATTCTTGATGAATTAAATGATTTTACATTGTCACATGAGGAAGAAAAGTCTGATATTGCTGGTAAAGGCGGTAGAGTTATTAGTTCTTTGAAGAAGAATAAAAAGGTTACTGGTAAGGGTACTAATGGTATGCTGTCTGGTGGTGCTTTGGCTGCTATGCTTGGTGCAGAGATCGAAGATGGCAAACACATTATTCGATATACGGATGCTGTTACTGTTGCTACTAATAAGGCAGTTACTACAGAAATTGCTATTGGTACGATTGGTAACGAAATTGGTACTATTTATGTTAGGGATGCAAATAACGCTTATATTTCTGGTGGCAAGAAATTGACACAGTCTACTGGTGCTGATCTGAAGACTGGTGAATTTTCTTATGATCCTGCAACTAAGGAAATTACTTTCTTTGATGGGGACATTACTGATGGTACAGAAGTAATTATGTTCTATGATGCAGAAGTAGAAGGAAAGAAAATCACTAATAATTCTGATAATTATAGTAAGACACTTCAGCTATTCATAGATGTAACCTGCATTGATGGTTGTGATGCAGTTTTTCATGGTCAGTTTATTATTGATCGAGGTGATTTTACTGGTACATTTGATATTCAAGGAGGCTCTGATCCTGCCACACAAGGATTTGAATTTACTTCTATGCCTAATTTATGTACTGGGAAGAGTTACTTATGGGACTTTGTGATCTTCGATTAAAGACAGTGCGATACTTGGACTGGTGTATTAGAACTCATACATCAGTCCAGATTTAATACGGAGGTTAAATATGGCAAATAAAAAAATGATCCCTTGTCGTGTCTGTAGTAAACTTTTTGAACCATGTATTATATGTCAAGCAAACAATGATATATTTAGATGGCGTAATTTTGCTTGTTCAAGAGAATGTGCAGAGAAATATATTAGCGAAACTATTACTTATCGCAATTCTTCAAAAGAAGATAAAAATAGTAATAGTAATGTTATTGAAAATGTTTCTTCTACAGTAGAGAATATTGTTAAAAATCACACGACAAAAAAGAAATATAATAAGAAGAAAACAGAAAATAATGTTGAAACTATAAATGAAGAAAGAGAGCAGATTGATTAGAGAGTGGGATATATTAAATTCTTTTCAATCTGTTAATTGAATTGATTTTGATATATCCCATTTTTTTACGGTCAATTTTTACTATATGAAAAAGAAAAATATATGGAATAAGGAGTATCAGACTTCATTCCTTGATGAAGTTCTATTTTTAAAGTCAAAAGGGATTAGGTATGCATGGGTGTATAAGAACGAAGATGGACTTTCTGTGTGGAAATACAAAAAGATCAAAGAACTATGGTTGGCTTTAGCCGAAATGTATTCCAATCCAAAATATAGTGTTTGAATAAAGAGATTAAGGGGAAAATAATATGAATTACCTTGATAATGCTGCTTTAGAAAAACCAAAAGATGATATTATAAAATACATTTCAGAAATATTAAAAAATAATTGGTGTAATCCAAATTCTATATACGAATGTGGTTTAAAATCCAAACAAATAATAAATGATACAAAATATATTATATCCAACGAAATAAATTGTAATCCAGAAGATATTATTTTTTGTAGTTGTGGTTCTGAAGCAAACGCTCTTGCTACTGTTGGATATATTCGAGCAAATAGTAAAGGAACATTTATTACAAGTACAATAGAACATGCAAGTATCTTAGAAAACCCATACGCAAGAAAAATTGTAACCGTTGACAAAGATGGGTACTTTGATATGAATATTATAGAAAGTATTCATGATTCATTGGTTTCATTACAGATGGCAAATTCTGAGATTGGAACAATACAAGATATGAAAAACATTGTCAAGATACTTCATAATAATAATTGTATTGTACATACTGATGCTGTTGCAATTTTTGGAAAACATAAAATCGATGTAAATGATTTAGATGTTGATATGATGACTGTAACAGGGCAAAAAATAGGCGGTATATTAGGTGGTGCGTTTTTATATAAAAAAAAGAATATAAAAATTAACCCAATAATATACGGACATAATACATTCCGAGGGGGTACACCAAATGTTATGGCGATTGCTTCATTAGGTGCAGCAATTAAATCATTAGACTATTCTTCTATCTCATCAGCTAATAGAGATTACGTATACAATTACACAATAGAAAATATTACAGATAGCTATTTAATCGGTGCATCTATAGAGTCAGGAAACAGGCTACCACACAATTTATACATGTGCTTTAAAGGTACTGAAGGTGAATCACTTTTGATTCTGTTAGATATGAATAAAATTCAGGTATCGACTGGTTCAGCTTGTACTTCAGGAGATATTACACCATCTACTACCCTATCTGCTATTGGTATGGATGAGCATGATATTCATTCGTGTATAAGGATGACATTTTCTGGCAAAGAAACTCAGGAAGAATTAGATTATATATGCAAAACCATAAAACAGTGTGTTGAAAAATTAAGAAGTTTTAACAAACAATAAAACATTTTATAGAGTATCCAGGTTGCTCAAGACAATGAGTGTAAAAGTGATTTTGACGTACCTGTGAGTGAACGATAACGGAATCAATAGTCAGGCAAGTCTAGCACTTCCCTTTTTCAAAGAATCGGATTTTTCTGGTTCTTTTTATTTTGAAAGGAGAATTTAATGACACGTACAATTTCAAATAATGGAATTAATTTAATCAAAAACTTTGAAGGATGTCGATTATCTGCATATAGAGATGCCGTTGGAGTTATTACAATTGGTTATGGATGGACAAAAGCAATTGACGGGAAACCCCTTATTATGGGCACGAAAATTACTCAGGCAAAAGCAGAATCATTATTAAAAGAAGGACTTAAATCATACGAATCCAAAGTAAATAAATATAATAATAAATATCGTTGGAACCAGAATCAATTTGATGCATTGGTTAGTTTTTGTTATAACATTGGAAATATCGACGGAATTACAGCAAATGGCACAAGAAGTATAAATGAAATTGCAAATAAATTTACCGCATACAACAAAGCTGGAGGTAAAGTTTTATCTGGGTTAACTAATCGGAGAAATGCAGAAAAAAAATTATTTTTAACTGATATTTCTTCAGATAATGATAACTCTAAAACCAACAAAGATCAGAAGTATACACACAAAGATTTTGTCAAAGAAGTACAAGCTGCAATCGGAGCAAAAGTAGACGGCGTTGCTGGATCAGAAACATTATCAAAAACGGTAACTGTATCTAAGAAGAAAAATAATAGACACCCTGTTATCAAACCTATTCAGAAATATCTAAATTCTATTGGATTTAATGTAGGCGTAGCAGACGGCATTGCAGGTTCTAAATTTGATAAATCTATTAGATTATATCAAAAAGATATTGTTGGAATGGAAAATCCAGATGGAGAAATAACAAAAAGTCAGAAGACTTGGAAAAAATTATTAAAATTATTATAGGAGAAAATGATTATGGATAAAGTATTAAATAATATTGATTGGACACAGGTAATTTATACTATTTGGACGGTTGTTTTGTTACCTATTATTACATATTTAGGAACACAAATCGGCAATTATGTAAAAGCAAAAAAAATTGATAAATATACAGATATTTTGTATCAGAATGTAGTAGATGCAGTAAAAGATGTGTATGAAACAATCGTTAAAGATATAAAAGGGACATCATATTGGAATACGGAAAAGATGAATGAAGTAAAAGATATAGCTAAGACAAAGGTTCTAAATTCTCTTACTTCTTCAGCATATCAAATTTTAAAAACTGCTAATGAAGATTTTGATGAATATCTTGACAGTTTAATTGGAACTTCTTTATATGATCTGAAAAATTATAAAAAATAATACAAGGTGGTTTATAATTGGAAATGATATTAAAAGAAAATCTAGCAAATGTCAACCCCATGATTTTAACTGTATCGATCACTATTATTATGTTTATAGTTTGGTTTCTTGTAAAAAACAGAAAAATGATTTCTGATTTATTTAATGATCTATATAACAGAAAGAAAAATAAAGAAGAATTATTGCAGACTATTAAAGATAATCAAGCAGATATAAAAGTTATAATGGAAAATAGAATTCATGATCGTGAACAATCTTTATCAATTCAGAAAGAACTAACTGAAGCACAAAACAAACTTTCGGAATCACTATCTAGCATTTCAAAAAAAATAGATGATATGCAACACAATACAAATGAACGTTTTATGGAAAGTGAGCGAAAAAATAACAAGCGCATTAGAGCTGAATTAAAAGATAAAATAAGCCAGTCATATAGATACTATCATTCTCTTGGCAAAATCAATGATATGGAATTGGAAGCATTGGAGGATCTCATTGAGGAATATGAGTCAGCCGATGGGAAGAATAGCTTCGTTCACAGTGTTGTACAAAAGGAAATGTACACATGGAAAAAAATTTCCCAGACATAGCTAGTAACTAAATAGCCATTAAAGAGCGATTTCATTGATTCAGAAAATTTTCTCTTGAAAATCAAGTCCAAACATACTATAATAATTACATAAAAGATGCGCCCGTAAAGCAAACGGTTCGCCTCAGTTTATATTGTTACTTCAAAAAAGCAACTCAACTTTGGTCGGTGCGGTTGCTTTTTTGATGTCTTAATCTATCTACTAAGTCGATTACTTTTACAATAGTGCCTATTGCAGTAACTATCATTCCAGTAATCTTGAGAATCGTATCCAACATCTCAAAGAGATTTCCTCTCGTGTATTTTCCACTAAATCACCTCCGCTGATTCTGGAAGTTCTCGTATGTAATACGGCAAGAGACGAACCGCTTACCCGTTTTGGGCGCATAGTTATTATAGTATATATAGAAAACATTAGCAAGTGCGATTCATGTATGGATTGCTCTTTTCTTATACCCTTAATTTTAGGGGAACTTCAATAATTTTATCCCTTAAATTAAGGGAATAGTAAAGGAGCGATAAATATAAAACTTATTATAGATAATGATACTGTAGAAAGATACAATCAATTTTATTTTTCTCAGCATCCAAGAGCAACTAAAAAACAAATAGAAAGTCCAAGGCATCCATCAATAAACCAATGGTGTATACTACCACGAATACAAATGAATGCACTAAAACAGAAATGGAAATTATTTGGGTATTGGTTTATAAATGAGTTAGGATATACAAATATGAAATTGGACAGTTTAGATATAATCATTACTGTATTTTTTGATACCAAAAGAAGGCATGATGTTGATAATCAGGTTCCTAAATTCCTACTGGATTCATTTACAGAATCAGGTTTTATTGTAGACGATGATGAAAAACATTTGCATTCTCTCACTTTAAAAACTGGATATGACAAAGAAAATCCAAGAACAGAAATTGAGGTAATTACTTATGACTGATTTAGAAATCCAACAGTATCTTGATGATAATAATTGGGCAATACCTGCCCAGGATGGGGTTAGTAAAATATTAAATACAAGTCATCAAATTACTGGTACAGATTATGATCTTGATACAGATATAATTACACTTATAACGCCGGATAATGTATTTACATTCAAATGGATTTTAAATAAATTATAGGAGGGTTTTTATGATTACACTATATAGAAAAATTAAATTATGGATATTGAAAACAAAATGGAAACTTGCTCTATGGCAGTTTTTAGATAAGCAGATTATGGAACTAATTAAAGATCCAGAAAAGCTAGAAAAGAAATTTATGTCATATTTAACAGAATTAATCCATAAAGCAAATAAAGCAGACAACTAAATGTCTCTTTCATGGAGATCAAATATTGGAGGAAGTATAAATGATTGATGAAAATTTATATAGAACGATTCTATGGAATCCAAACGAAGGTGAAGATAGCGAATTCACAAAGAAAGCGATACTTGAAATCCTAAAATCTCAAAAAGTATCGCTTTCAAAGGTTCGTTATTTATTTAATTCCATACTAAGGGAAATTGAGGATAATAATCCCATAACGTTATAAGAATTTAAATTTATGAAAATTATTTTGTACAGAATCATAAATAATCTGAGACACCTTTGCAATCTTGGATATTTGTGATTCTATTTCGCTTTCATCACAAGCCAACATATTATTTTGTTTCACATATTCCATAGTTAATTCTTTTGCTAACAATATACTTTTATCAGTCATAATTGTTTCCTCCATTTTGTAATTATATTAGAAATATTATACTATGAAAATGAAGCAAAGTAAACAGAATTATTACTGCTCTCTTACTGTTATGTAAGGGAGTATTTTTTGTGTAAAGGATAAATATTTATGGCTACAATAATAAAAAACATGAATGATTTAAAGAAACAAATTGAAAATGCTTGTAATAAGGCTGTTGAAAGTGCTGCTAATATTCTTTTGAAAAAGTTACAAGAGTACATAAATGAATACTACTATGATTTATATCAGCCCATATATTATTCAAGAACAATGAAATTCTATGAATCAGCAGTCGCTAGTATGATGGGTAAATCAACCGCCACTATCGGAATTGATGAATTATATATGTCATATCAATATCCTGTAAAATATACATATCTTGATGGAACAGCAGGACATTGGACTGGTGAGGATCAAGTGCATATGGCTAACGCAGGCTATCATGGTAATTTTAATATTTATAGAGATGGTCACTTTTGGAAAGACTTTGAAAAGTATGCAAATGAGAACGCCATTGATATTTTGAAAACTGAACTATGCAAACAAGGATTAAATGTGAAGTGAACATAATATTTGCAACTACTACCGCCCTTTTGTTGGCGGTATTTTTATTACCAAAAACAGAAGGAGGTAATTACATATATGGATGAATTTTTGATATTGCTACAAGCAAAATTAGACGAAGCATCGCTTAAAGGAATCAAGGGAAATCTTGAGCAGTTAAAAAAAGAATTTGAAGAATTAAAAATAAAACCTGTTTTAGACCAACAGGCACTCTCTGATTTGTCGGCAAAGATTAATAAACTTTTCACAGAGAATAAGATTACTATTTCTAATATTAATGTGGATAATAGTCAGGCTGTTAGAAATGCACAGCAGACAGGGCAACAAATTGGTAAACAAATTCAAAATGGAATTAATTCTGTAATTCAAAAAGGAAACTTTACAACAGAATTCACATTTTCAGCTGACAAGCGAAATAATGTTGCCAAAGTTGCTCAAAAAGAATTTCAAAAAATTGCAAATGGCATTGTTACTGTCAAAGAGCAAATGAATCAAGTTGATGGTAAATCTTTTCTTGACGGATTTATTGTAAATATCAAAAAAGCAAATGGAGAAATGGAAAGTTTAACATATCGTTTAAAAGATATGTTAGATTCACAAGGGAAAGCTACAGGGAAAAGCTTTCAATATATTGGTGGCTCTATAGATGATAATGGTGTCCTCAAACAATTTGACGCTATATCTACCAAAGCTGATAATTTGCAAACAAAACTTGATAAATTAAAAGCTGGATATTCTGACATTAACTCCTCAAGACCTATTAAAGATTCTAATAATATTTCTGCTCTGTCGCAACAGTATGATAAAGTTGCTCAGGCAATCGAAAATGTAAGAAATGCTGATAATACTACTTTTTCTTCTATGGTATCTAATGCACAGAGAGAAATTACAGCATTAGAATCAATGGTTGCGCAATTCAGAAATGCGGAAAATGTAGCTACTCAGATGAAAAGTGTTGATATCTCTTCTGGTATTGCTCAAGCCCAAGAAAGACTCGGTAAATTAAAGGCTGATTCCACTGGTTTTGAACAAATGACTCATACCCTTAGAGAATTAGATACTGCTATTACTAATGTAGGTGATAAATCTTCTCTTGATGCGTTTATTGACAAACTTCGAGTTGCAGAGACACAGTTAAGTCGTGTTAAGGCTGAAACAAAATCTATGGCGCAAGTCAATAAAATTCAACTTTCAATGGAAACTGGTGGATATGAATCCAAAGTAAACGCCATTATTTCAAGGACACAACAATGGACAGATCAAAACGGAAATGCTCGAATCAGTACAAGTAATTTATCTAATGCCCTTCACGAATTAACAGACGCATCAAATGCGTATGCAAATAATAAATCAGAAGCAACACAAAAGAGGTTAATTGAATCAAGCGAGAAGCTTGATACTGAATATAAAAGAATTACAAATTCAGTACGCCAAATGAACGCAGAAATGGCTAAAGACTCTTCTGTTGCTTCTTTGCATAATCAAGTATCAGAGTTTATGAGCAAAAACGGAAAGGCAGTAAAATACTATGGAACAGATTTGAAAGATATCTTTAATCAAACTGTACAAGGTGCAGAGCTTTCCAATCAGGAACTTACAAAGCTAAAACAGAAATTTATTGATGTTCAAAACGCTGCTAGAAATGCAGGCAAATTAGGCAAAACATGGTTCCAGACATTGAGAGAAGGAATGAGTTCTTTTAGTTATTGGACAAGTTCTACTTTTTTGGTTATGAAAGCGATTCAGTCTGTTAAAAGTGGAATTAATACTGTAAAGGCATTGGATACTGCTTTAGTAGATTTGAAAAAGACCACCACTATGACTAATAGCGAGCTGGAACAGTTTTACTATGACTCCAATAAAACTGCTAAAGAAATGGGTGTTACTACTGCCGAAATTATAAATCAGGCATCAGCCTGGTCACGTCTTGGATATTCAAGTGCTGAAGCGGCTTCCAAAATGGCAAAATATTCTTCTATGTTTGCAAGCATTTCACCTGGAATGAATGTTGATACCGCTACAGATGGATTAGTCAGTGTAATGAAAGCATTTGATATCGGCAACGACAATCCTGATGATGTTCTTGATGGAATTATGTCAAAAATTAATATCATTGGTAATACTGCTGCTACCAGCAATGCGGAGATTGTAAACATGCTAACAAGATCATCTTCTGCTATGAAAGAGGCGAATAATACTTTAGAGGAAACTATCGCTTTGGAAACTGCCGCAGTGGAAATTACAAGAGATGATGCTAGTGTTGGCACTGCTTTTAAGACGGTAGCCATGAGGATTCGAGGTAGACAAACATTGCCTCCATATACAGTAATGTATATGCTGTGTGCCTAATAATTACACAGATGATAACTATATAAGTCAAATGGTGATGGGACACCAGAGACTTAGGAAAGACTATAAATTCTTGCCATTTATTTTATAGGTGGTGAGTAAAATAAAATATACAGATCAGAAAATAAGAAATATTTTAAATAATTACAATTTAGAACTAATTGAATATATAAATACAAAAAATATAATATCTAAAGATAATGGTGGATATAAATATAAAATAACACTTCATAATTTATTATCTGATAAAACCCCTAACAAATTTATGAAAAATCCATTTGCTCTTGAAAATTTCAAATTATTTTTATCTAAAAATTATCCAGATTATAAATTGTTGGATGACCAATATGTTGATTGTAAAACTAAAATGCGATTTATTTGTATAAAACATATGGATAAAGGTATTCAATTAAATACATTAACAAATATTATTCATAATCATCATACATGTAAATATTGTTCATATGATAAACTACATAATGATAGGATTATAGATGAAAATTTGATCATCAAAAGAGCGAATGAGTTGAATGTAATTTATAAAGATAGATTTATTAAAGATAATGAAACATGGATTAGTTATATATGCCCAGTTCATGCAGATAAAGGAATTCAGACATCATCATGGACTTTATTTAAATCAAGAGCAAAAGGTTGTGCATATTGTACTGGAAGATACAAAACTACCGAAGATTTTAAAAAGGAACTCAGCACAATCAATTCAATGGTGGAAATAATTGGTGAATATAAAGGAAGTGAACGACCCGTTAAATGTCGTTGCAAACTGTGTAATCATATTTGGTCGCCAATCGGAAGAAGTTTAAAAAATGGACAAGGGTGTCCAAATTGTTCAACCAGCAAAGGCGAATTAAAAGTTAAAGAATTTCTTGATATACATAAATTAAATTATATCCAGCAAAAAACTTTTGAAGATTGTATTGATAAAGAGAGATTAAAATTTGATTTCTATTTACCAAATCATAATACAGCTATTGAATATGATGGTCAACAACATTTTATGCCAGTTGATTTTGCAAATAAAGGAAAAGAATGGGCAAATAATTTGTTTCAAAATAATGTAAGAAAAGATAACATTAAAGATGCTTATTGTAAAGATAATAATATTAATTTAATAAGAATACCATATTTTGAATATGATAATATATTCGATATTTTAGCATCCAAATTGACGGATGTTATTTTTATGCAAGAATTTATAGAATCCTCAGAGACTGCGGGATAGGTATGGTAACATATCTATTGAAGTTATCGCCCTGTTCTCTAATTATGAGAAAAGGGATAATATACAGTCCGATCAGCCACAGGGCTCCTTCATGCTGAGATGCATGATTGTCGCACAATAATCCCAAATTAAAAGAAATGCGAGAGTATGCCAGAAATGACATGCCACCATATTTTTTATTATATGGTCAGTAGGGTATGGTTTTGCCTGAAAGTAACAGGATGTATGATGAAGAAACCGAAGAATTTATTGGAAATGTAGAAGAATTATCTGGTGAAATTGCAAATCTGACAAAGACTGCTTCTACTCCTGGTGGAATTAGTCTATTTACAGATGATGCAAAAACTGAATATAAATCTACATATCAATTGTTGAAAGAAATCAGTGAAATTTACGATCAGCTCAGTGATAAAGATCAAGCTGGATTACTTGAATCACTGGCTGGAAAACGTCAGGGGCAGATTATTGCTGCTACTATCAACAATTTTGAAGCAGCAGAAAAAGCTATGGATAATATGGCAAATAGTGCTGGCTCTGCTGAGAAAGAAATGTCAGTAATCATGGATTCTATAGATTATAAAGTAAATCGTCTTAAAGAAACCACTACTGGCGTAGCCCAAAATCTCTTTAAAAGAAGTGACATGAAAACAGTCGTTGACGGTTTAACATCTGTTATGAATGTCATTGACAAATTAACCTCTAAACTTGGATTGTTTGGATCTATCGGACTTGGTGCAGGATTATTTGCTGGTTTAAAAAACGTCGGTAGGGATAAAATGTATTCCCTTATTTGTTATTTGTTTTGAAATTGCCGACTATAATATGTGTTCTTTGGGATACTAAAGTTTTCATATTATCGAATGTGAAATACACAAGGTAAATAAATAATTGGAGCAATATGCGGGAACTGCGTACAACGATTGTATAATGGCAATGTACCACTACTCTCCTATTATGGTGACATAATTAGGTTCGTAAAAACGTGGCGCTCAAGGAATCCGCAGGGACAGATCTCTAATTGAGATAAGCCCTCACAGAAGCGACAACCTCCACAGCAGGTTATATGAAACGATACTTGTTGAATATGCGCTCGGTACTACCTGGCATGACAGGACAGTCTGTAATGGATTGTTAAAATACAGGAATCTTATCTCTTGTTCATGTATTGTGGAACTCTTGCTATTAGAGACGATAAGAAAATAGCAAAACTACAAACATAAAACCTAAACTAGAAATTTATCCTAAACGCAAACAAAAATAGTATTTTTCTTAAATCCAGTTATATTTTGTCATTTATTGGCTTACGGTTTTTTATTAAAAATAAAAATTTTAATATTTACAAAATGTATCAATTATGTTACTCTGAGAACTATAAAAAATTAGTCTTCGGAGGTATTATAATGAAAGATTTGCAAGTAAAAACCAGAGCGTTATCCTCACTATTAATGGATATTGAAAAAAATAAATATGATTTTAATCATCCTTTGCAAAGACAGTCTGGGCAGTGGAACAAACTTACCATGAGCAAATTAATTGATTCTGCTATTCGATTGTATCCTATCTATCCTGCTTTGGTTGAAGAAAATGAAGATGGGACTTATGGTATCATAGATGGAAAACAACGGCTTACTATTTTCTCCAGTTTTTATCATAATGAATTCGCGTTGCATAAATCTTTACTCCCTATTAATATTGAGGGGACAACTTATGAATTGGCTGGCAAAAAATTTGATAAATTAGATGAGGAGGTAAAAGACCGCTTTAAGTCCAGAGAGTTTCAGTTATATATTATGTCAAATGCTACAGAAGATGACATACGTGAAATATTCGCAAGAATCAATTCCTCAAAAGGGCTGTCTAACACCCAAAAAAGAACAACCGTGGAAAATAAAGAACTTGCAGAAATCGTTTGTGATTTAAAATCACATCCTGTCTTTGAAAAATTGACTACAAAAGTACAACGAAAAAAAGATGAGAATAAAGATATAGTCCGTCAGGTTCTTATGCTTGCAGAAGCCAATAATGAATATGATTTCGGTTCTTTTAGAGATGGTGATATGAATAAATTTTTAACCATGTATAATGAAAATATTAATTATGATAAAATTGAAATTATTAGACAAGCATTAAATGTAATGGATGAATCTTTTGAAACTATTCAGGTGAAAAAGACTACAACACCAATGCTTATTTATTCATATTACCGTATTATTAAAGACAATAAAGATATTAAAAAATGGAATGAATGGGTTGCAAATTTCATCGAAACTTACGATGATAACGAGGAATACAAACAATACTGTAATGGGTCTGGTACTGCCTCTTCTGATATGGTAAAAGGAAGATTAAATTATTTCAGAAACGCAATTAAAGAATGCTAATAAATTCATAATTTGTAATAATATTATATAATTTAGCTGCATACTTTCATGTATGGCAGCTTTTTTATTTCCAGAAATCACCTGCAGATTGTACCGCTTGCTATTTACTATAATCATCATATGATATATTAAATAGTAAAGGTGATATTTTGCAAATAAATATAGCCATCTGCGATGATATTGAAGAACATTCAATTAACTTAAAAAACCTTATTTGGAAGAAAATATCCTTGATACAAATATAGGGAGAAAAATAAAAAATATAAACCCAAATGTTTTGTTGATTTATGTATCAACATACGATTATCATTATAGAGATTTGGAAGTTATGATTATTTAAGAGATATTATATAAGATGTCTCTTTTTCTTTTATCTCTATAAAAGTCAAAAATTTACATTTCCAAGCTAGATAGTTATCTATGTGCCAAATTTTCATATCACTTTTTCTTATATTAATAACAAATTTTTCTTTTTACTTTTAATTATTATTGCAAATAATTTGTTTTATACATTAAAAATTTTCTATTCTCTTTGCTAAAATATTCGAATTGTTTTCACAAAGTTAATATTGTCGGATTTTGTCGATTAATATTCTATTAGATTTATTCTTTTATTAATTTGAAATATTGATAAAAACTAAAATAAATGATACAATTAATTCATATTTTTTCATATTTTATAAATTCAATTTTTGAGGAGTAGTTTATGGAGAAGAAAATAAAAGAAAAATGTATTAATAAAGCCACAAAATTATATAAAGATATACGAGAAAAAATGAAATTATATAATTCTAAATTAGAAATATTTGAAAATTTAGGTTATAACTATATTCCAACTCCATTTGAAATTGCTGATGCTTATAATATAAGATACCAATTTATTGTCTTAGATGGGGAGATGCCATCTTATTGTAATAAAGAACAAAGAACAATTTATATTTCAAAAAAATATCGTAAAGAAAGCTACCAAGCAAAGTTTTTATGCGCACATGAATTAGGACACTTTTTTATGCAAAAGAATAAAGAAACAGCTGCGATGAACAACGATATTCTTAATAGGTTTTTACCAATGGAAATTCAGAAAGAATATGAAGCAAACGTCTTTGCTCTTATGGTAATGCCACAATTTATGTCAGGGAAACCTTGGGAATATTATTCACCCCAAAAATTAAACAATGATATATATAATAAAGTTTTTTTTAGATGATATGTAACAATACTATATACATAGATATAATAATATAATAGAATATCTTATTTCTTAAAAATATGATAAAGGATGAAAGAAATGTGCAGAGAATTTGTAAAAAAAATCAGAGAAGAAGAGAAAAACATAGGCAATATGCCAGAAAGGGCAAATGATGTTTTAAAATATTTTCATATTAAAGATATAAGTTCAGGAGTCCCAATAATTGAAATATTAACAAAATTAGGTTTCAAAATTTACCAAAGCGATTTATCAGCAGATGGATTATCTGCTTATATAGCTGTAGATCCTAAACTAAAAAATATATTTGGTTCAAATAAGATTACATGTGTTCATTCTGAAGATAATATAGGACATAAAAGATTTGCCTTGGCACATGAATTAGCACACTATCTTTTTGATTTTAATGAAGATGAAAATCTATATTATTATGACACGTATTCTATAAAAGAAAAAAATGATAAGATAGAAGAAAAACGTGCAAATATATTTGCTGCAAATCTCTTAATGCCAAAAGAAGCATTTATAGAAAAATTTAAAGAATATAAAAGTCTACGAAGCAAGGCAGATATAGTAAACGCCTTAGAACAATATTTTCTTGTTTCATCAACTTCTGTTTTAAAAAGGTTGCGTGAACTTGATATAAATGGATATAACAATTATATGGAGTAGAATATGGAAACTACAGATAATATTTCGAATAATAGAAATTTAATTGAACATATTTTGAATCGAAATGATAATAGACAGCAAGTATCTTCTGATGAAGAATTACACCAAAGTGATAATTCTAACTTGCATCAACACAATGCTCAATTTACCGCATTGTTAGAAGCTTATGTAAAAGCTTTTGAAAAAAATTCTACAAAAAAAATCGAAAACAAGCAAGAAGTATTTAAAATAGCTAAATTTTTATTACTTTCTATTCCAATATCAACTATTTTTCTTTTATTTATTACACTATTTCTTCTTATATCTGACAAAGTAGATGTTTTAGAAATTCTACCAGGATTGACGGCAGCTTTGATTTCTTTAATTGGAACCTTTGTGGTAATTCCTAAAATGATAATTAAATATTTATTTAATAAAGAAGAAGAAAAATATTTGGCTGAAATAATTGGAGAGATTCAGGAATATGATAAAAACATTAGAGATAAATCATAATTTAATCTGTTTTATATTTATAAATTATGTATATACCTATTACATATAAGATTTTTAATGATTCAAAAATTTAATATATGATTAGTGTCTTAATATCTATATCCACTTCTAACTCTCCACAATTGGTAAAATAATAGTATGATATTCAAAACAATAACAAGACATATATACGATAAGTATATTATATATTTATATTGTAATCTTCCTATTTTATCCAAAATAAAGTCAAAAAATAACCCACATAATATCAATAAATCAATGGTGGGATTTGAGTAATTAAATTCGATAAATTATTTACATGTTGCTCTGGATTATTTATGTATTCAATATAAATATCATTTAAAAATAAGTAGTAGCACTCTTTGTTACCTATTCTTAGTTTAACAAACTCATCATTAATCTTAGGATATTTTTTGATTGTTTTACGAAAATATTTACATGATAAATACGGAATATAAAAAGTAAGGTCATTAGTCTGTATATTTTGAACTACCTGAAATGGTGTCCAAATACAATTCAATGGCCTTACTTCATGTATTAAACATTTATCAGAAGCTCTAAATGGACAAAAAATATGATGCTTGATATTATGTCTTAGAACAGACTTGTCAGATTCATTAAAATTTTGTATATATTCTTTAATTATTTTCCATTCGTCTTTTCTTATAGATATGTCTGCTTTAATACAACATTTACCTTTATGCTGGCAACGCATACATTTGCTCCAATACGGCTCAATTTCAATAAGCCTATCAATTTTTTGAAATAAAATTTCTCTAAGTTCTTCTATAGTATAATTATTATTTGACATATTTATATCATCCTATCATAGAATTATTGGTAAATTATACCACAATTTGTCGATTATGTATAGAGAGGAATATTTGTTCTGAACAAGCAGAAAAAGATTACTGTATAAATTATACAAATAGGTTTAATTGGCATAATTTATAGAGCAGTCTTACTCTAAAATAAATTGAAAGGTTGTGATTAAATTGTGCTAATTACTTTGTAGTTCTATCTCTGTCCATTTCTCATCATTATTTTCAATTTGATACTTCATAATTGTATAATCTCCGTATTCAATAATTTTGTCGTAGTCATCATCTTTTATTGTTGAATATATTCCTTCATAAAATACCGAACTATCATCAAGCAATATTATGGCTTCATCATTGCCATGCTCAAATGAATAAAATTTTAAATATACAGCATTTGTTTCTTTGTTATACAAACATGTATTTATAGAAATATCATCAGACAGATCTTTATTGACGATTTCCTTTGCATTTGAAATAATTTTGCTTTCTGAGGATTCAGATCCACATGCAGCAAATGTAAGAACGATTGTTGCAATTAATAAGATAAGTTTTGCTTTAATTGTTTTCATACTTTCTCCTTGTGAATGCTATTTTAAAATTGATTATAACATTTTGTATATTAAAATTCAATGCTCCACACATTGTAAGTTACCTAATCTCCACAATTAGGTATTGACATCTCCACAATGTCAAAATCGTGATAATCCACATATCACATAAAATAATAGTACGATATTCAAAACATATATAAATGATTTACGAAATGTTCAATCAATCATAAATAGTATTTCTAATGTAGAAGTATGGGCAAATGGAGCGACTGGCTTACTAAATGCGAATAGTCTTAATTCATTAAAAACTGCTATCTCTGGACTTTCAAAAGAACAGGCATTATTAGTATTATCTACAAAAAATCTAACACAAACACAAAAAGAACAAGTATTGATCGAAGCTGGTATTATTGCTTCTAATGACAAAATAAATGCAAGTATAATTCAACGAGCATTGTCTGAATCTAGTTTAAATGCAGAAAAACAAAAAGAAATATTAACAAGTCTTGGATTGATTAATGCTCAAACCGGAGAAGTTATTTCAACCAACGCTTGTAGTAAGGCGGCTTTAGAAGAAGTATTAGCAAAAAAAGGGATTGTTGGTTCCGATGCAGAGGCAATTATCGCTTCGATCGGTTTAACCTCAGCAAATTCTACTCAAGCTATTTCTTTTAAGTTACTAACTGCATCTATATGGGCAAATATAAAGGCACTTGGTGCATGGCTAGTCACAAATCCTGTTGGTTGGATTATTATTAGCTGTACTGCAATATTAGGATTAACAAAAGCATATGATACATTGACTGGTTCTGTAAAAAGACAAAAAGAAAAAATGGAAGAATCTTCTTCTGCTTATAAAGAAGCTAAAAATAACTTATCTAGTATTACTACAGAACTTGAAGTCCAGCAAAAAGAGTTAGACGATTTAACTACAAAAAATAGAGCATTAACAAACGAAGAACAAGGTCGATTAGCAGAATTACAAAAAATAACAAAAGAACTTCGTATTCAAAAAGATTTAGCAGAAAAAGAGGAGGATAGGACTCAACAAGAACTTGCAGAGGATGCGTCCACTTTATTTAAAAAACAATTTGGTAAAAAAGACATATCTGAAGATTCCATAAATAAATACTTAGCAGAAATAAATGCATCATATGGAAATTCAAACTCCTCTATGCTAAACGATCCAATTTCATTTATGTTGAGTAAGCAAGATGATATTTCTGCAATGATTGCTATGTTTGAAGAAAGTAACAGGTTATTGAATGAAGCATACTCTTCTAAAAATCAAAATGATATTGATAAATACACAGGATACGTTGATAAATTAAAAGAAGAAACATTTTCTATTGCTCAAGAGTTACAAAATGAAAAAGATAACATGTCAGATTTCTATAATGACCAAAAAAATATTCCATATGATAATTTAGATAGTTATACAAAGGAAATTTTAAATAATTATAATAATATTGACAATG
Source organism: uncultured Lachnospiraceae bacterium (assembly GCA_910585935.1). Classification (GTDB taxonomy): domain Bacteria; phylum Bacillota; class Clostridia; order Lachnospirales; family Lachnospiraceae; genus MGBC136627. The sequence goes on from CAJUHN010000011.1 coordinate 20,709, forward strand.
CAATAGAATTAATCTACAAACATTTAGATCCGACAGCCTGGAAATCCATGCAGATTGAAAATGTATTTGACACAGATGGAATAGAAAAGACAAAAGAAGAATTAATTGAATTAACAAAAGCTGGAGAGCTTGACGAAAGCACTCTTCTATCCTATTCCAAATTGTCAGATGCTTTAAAAGATAATAAACTGTCCGCAGGTGAATTACTTCAAGAATTAAACGATTTGGCACAAGCCGAAATGGAAGTACAAAGTTCAGAAACCTCGGTTGAACCTTACCAATTATCCATCGACGACGCAAAAAAAGCGGTTAATGGATTCAAAGAAGGCGACACGGAGGTCATAGGATTAATCGAAGAATATGAACTTCTTCAAGAAGTCCTGTCAGACACAGGAAACATCCAAGAGGAAACCTATGAAAAGCTACTATCCTGCTCTTCCAAATACGCAACCGCAATCCGCACAGAAAACGGGCGTATCACGGTCAACACGTCCAAGTTAAAAGCTGTCGCAAAGTCGCGCCAGTTAGACACTAAAGAGGCGATACGTCAAACGCTTGCATTAAAGAAACAGGAATGGGTTCAGTGGAACCAAGGGATTGAAAATTATAACGGAACCCTTCTTGACAACATTCAAAACACATACGGCAATATTGACGCTTTACAGCAGCAGATCACGCAGTATGAGCTGTTAGTTAATTCCGTTGATGAAGCATCAAATGCATTCAAACGGTTTGAAGCAGCACAATCCGTAGATGAGCAGGACATGTTCACAACAGCGCAGAATGCTTTTGACCTCGTAAATGAAACGCTGAACAAAGCAGACAGTGAAAACTATGGAAAAACAAATTCTAAAAAGTTTCAGTATGGGATGGAACTGCTCGCAGACGATAAAGATTATGAAAAGCTGTTAAACGCAGAAAGCATGGAAGATTATGTAAGGATCTCAAAGGAAATCGTAAAGACATTATCTCCTCTTTTCACTGAGAATGAAGGACTGGGTGTAGATAACCTGTTTAAACGTGCAGATGCGATTGTTGACAGCGGTGATATTCCTAAAAATGACAAAGAATGGGCTGACAAGCTGAATACAAGCGTTGAAATGTTCCAGGCTCTTAAACAGCGTGCGAATTTATATGAATACAATAACAGGGAGTATTTTAGCTCAGGGTTCACAAATAAGCTTGATGAATACCAGTCACGGCTTTCCAATGTACAGTCTGCACAGGAAGCTTTAAACGAATGTACGGACACAACAAGTAATGAATATAAGCGTTTGTCAAAAGAACTGGACGATGCAAAACAGAAATATAACGAATTCAAAAATGAAACAGCAGATACAGTAGAAGACGCTTATACAGGCTTCATCCATTCTGATGCTAAATCTAAAGGCAGTTTTTCTGACTACTTGAAACAGTCCATGGGCATGGAAGACTCCGACATTACTGGAATGATAGATGTCTTACTGAATAAATCAAAATCGTTACAGGAAAACCTTTCAAACATGCATCCAGATTCTACTGCGTATGAATTGTACAAAAAACAATTGGATGATGTGAATTCACTCATTGCTTCACTGGATTTCGATATAGATTCCATAGACAAAACAAAGAGTCTGGAAGATAAAATATCACAGTATAAAGAACTTGCCAAAGAAGCAGAGGAATATAAAAAGACGCTTGAAACGGAAGACTCCGGAAGTGAATCATATAAAGAAGCTGCACAGGAATTAGAACGCATATCTGTATTAATGAATGAATTGCGTGATCCGTTAAGACTGGAAGTAAACTCTAATATATCAGAGATAGAATCTCAGATTTCGCAGTTGGATGAGAAATTAAAAGGGCTGAATGAATCCTTAAAACATGCGTCCGGATCCAATGAAGCCTATGCCATCCATATGGACATAAAAGGCGCGGAAAACGAGAAGTCAAAGCTGGAAGGGCAGAAATCAGACCTGGAAAAGAAGCTTAAAATTATCGTAGATGATACTGAAGCGGCAGAAAAAACAGAAGCCATACAAAATGAAAAGATAGACGATAAAAATTTTGAAGTCAATGTAACTGACAATGCTACTTCTGCATTGCATAAAATCGAAAACATAAAATTATCGGATAAAAGCCTGAATGTAAATGTAAAAGTCAACGATCCGGCAGGGATAAACATAACTGGAAGCGGAGCATTTGGATCGGCGCAGAACACAAAACCAAAACAGGCAAATGCAGACGGTACATTTCATGCATTTGCGCAAGGCACTGGTTCAGATGTGTCAATAGCAAAAGATGAAAAAGCCTTAGTAAATGAACTGGGCGAAGAAGGAATTGTCAGAAACGGAAAGCTGATCCCTGTCAAAGGCGGCGCACAATTCATAAACTTAAAGCGCGGCGATATTATTTTTAACCATTAATATAAATTAGTGGTCGTGTATAGTGATATGCACGAAAAAATATTTATTTAATTGCTGGAAACCCCTAAAGGCAGCTAAACCACAACGCAAGGATGAAATATGCCTAATCGTGACGGTTGTGAAAACAGAAAAAATTAGCTGTATAAGAGCGAGGTTAAACCCCCTGCTTTTGCACAATGGGAAATCAGCAGCCAAGCCCCTAATAGGGGAAGGTTCAACGACTATCCCTTTTATGGGAGTAGGCTCGCAAGCGATTGGTGAGTCGAAATGGTAAATTGCTTATTAATTTATCAATACCTAAAATTTCGCTATGTATTTTGTTGTAGAATATTATAATCTATTGTAATTTATTGTAAGCATATGTAGACTTATGTAGAAAAATATGCTAATATATAGGAGTATAAAGTTCTAAATATTACATTTTTTTCATTTTAAATTCCATAAGCTAACTACAGGAGGGATTTATAATGAAAGATACCAAAAATGAAATACAAAACGATAAGGAGGAATTGAACATGAATGCAACAGTACAGGAATATGGTTATTTAGATTTATCTAAATTGCGTACAAGAATATCCAAGACCATTTCCACAGAAAAAGCATTGCAAGATGTAACTCCGATAAATTGGTCTAACGATATTCTGTACGGAGAAAAGAAGGTTCAGATATCAAAAGTAAAAGATAAATAATTGAAGAGAGATTATTATGTGTAAAATAGGGGATATTATTCTTATAAAGAAATATAAAGATGGTAACAACAAAATAGGAAGACATTCTTTTATTGTAATTGATGACAGGAAGGGTGTTATTGAAGGATTGCCATATGATATGATTTGCAATGTTCTGTCTTCATTTAAAAGCGAAGCACAAAAATACAGAAAATTAAGGTATGATGGGAATTTCCCCATTTCACATGATGACACTGTGACGAATCCGCACAATGAAAATAATGGTTATGCAAAAGCAGATCAACTATATTATTTCAACAAAGATAAAATTGATTATCAGGTAATAGGAAATATTTTACCTGAAATATTAAACCTTCTATTTGAATTTATAGCAGAATCCAACTTTCCAATTGTAGAAATTATCGACAATTTATAAAAAGTAATTAAAGAGCATGAGAACCGCTTTCATGCTCTTTTCTTATGTAAAATTCAATAATAATTAATAAGCAAAAGATATAGTCTAGTCTCATGGGAAACCATGAGGAGTATTATACTCTCTATAATGTAGCGAATTATAGAAAATACAAACGAAGCAAATGGAACAGCTTAAGAAAAACGGCTATGCCACAGGCAGGGGAAAACTCATCGGCGCACACGCTTTCGGGACAATGAACGCATATGCTGGAACGGATACATACACAAAATACAATAGGGGAAATGTCCTACTGGACTGGAGGAGCAATCCTGCAAACCCTAAAAACAATCCAAAGAAACCATCTATAGAAAAGGAAAAGGCAGAAGAAGAAAAAGAAGCGTTTGAAGAGGTTATTGACTGGATTGAGCGCAGGGTTCAAAAGTTCCAGCGTTTATTTGACAAATGGATCAAGCAAGCAGAAACAACCGTAACAAAAGGATTCATAAATAAATATTATAAAAAAGCGTTTAAAACCGAAAAGAAAGAGCTGGACACATACAGCAAAGCTTATAACCGCTATATGAAGGAAGCAAATGCCACAGGGTTAAGCAAAAAATACCAGAATAAAGTAAAAAACGGCACAATTGACATTGAAAATATCAAAGATGAGGATTTAGCCAACAAAATCCAGAAATACCAGGAATGGTATGATAAAGCCATCGAATCAACTACGTCTTTTGTGGAAACAGCGGAGGAATTATACAATTTGCCGCTTGACAAAGCTGCGACAAAAATAGAAAAATTCAAAGATGCAATTGACCTCCTGGATAAAAAGTTAAACAATGCTATCGGGCATAAGGCTAAAAACACCCTGATCGACCAGCAAACCCGTGAAGAATTTAAAACTTTAAACGCGAATGCAAAAGCCCAAAAAGAATCTAAAAAGAATTTAAAAAAAGCAGGAAAAGAAGTTACCAAAAACAGCATTCTAAACAGCCCTGATGTTACAAAAAAAGAAAAGAAGAAAATAAAAGAAGCCGTAAAGAATGGAAAAGAAATTGACATTTCTATGTTTAAAGAAGGGTCAAAAGCTTATAACGCTGCCGTCAAATATAATGAAGCTTTAAAAGCAAACAAAAAAGCCACGCAGGAACTTTCCATGTCACAGGAAGAATATAACGCATGGCTTGTGGAAGCTTCCAAACTAAAATTTGACAATATTGCGGATGATTATGAGAAAAAAATACAGCTTCTTGATCATCAAATGACTGCCGTTGATAACCGGATTTCTGAAATCGAAGCTTCTGGAAAAAATGTAAACAGGTCATATTATGATACGCAAAAAAAGATAAATGCACAAACCCGTAAAGAATTAATGGAAGAAAAATCCAAACTCGAAGAAAATTTATCTACCATAAAAAAAGGAACCGACGAGTGGTATGATGCATTTGACCAAATACAACAAGTGTCGTCTTCTATTTCCGATTGTGAAAAAGAAACATATAATTTAAATAACGCCATTAACCAACTGCATTTTGATTTATTTGATGATATTTCTGAATCTATTAGCCGAATTATCACGGAACAGGAATTCCTGCAAAGCTTATTTGCACATGAGAAAACGACAGATAGTAAAACAGGTAATTTTACCGAAGCCGGCATTGCAAAATTAGGATCGCTTTCTGCAAGTTATCATGCATCTAAGAACCGGGCAGACAAAGATGGGGAAGAAGTAAAAGAATTGCAGCGCATGTTAGATTCTGGTTCCCTCCATAGCGATCTGCTGGGTGTTACTTTTAATTCTATTGATGACTTGCAGGAACGGCTAGATGAAACTTATACAAAATGGCAAAATGACATCAAAGAAACATATGGGGTCGAAACTGCTATTGCCGATTTAATGAAAGAAAGATACCAGGCACAACTTGACCTGTTAAAAGAGTTAATTGATGCAAAAAAAGAAGCTTTAAATGCCGAAAAAGATTTACATGACTATCATAATACAATCAATGAAAAAACAAATGATATTGCAACCATACAAAAACAAATTGCCGCTTACTCTGGGGACACTTCAGAAGAATCACTTGCAAGGCTCCAAAAATTACAAAAAGAATTAGAAGAAAAGAAAAGTGATTTAAAAGAAACAGAATATGACAGGTATATTTCAGACCAGCAGGATATGCTTGATAAACTGTATGAAGAATATGAAGAACTTGTCACAAAAAAACTAGAAGATTTTATGGGGCTTGTATCTGAAGGTCTTGAAATATCAAATGAAAATACCAGTGACATTTATAATTATATCGAAAAAATTGCCAATGATAACAATTACATCAAAGAAACAAAAGGGATGTTCGACAGTTTATCTAAAGATATAAAAACAAATGTAGATGATATCATCAAAGAAATAGCCAAGAAAAATACAGATAATAGCGGAGTAAATTCAAATGGACAAGGAGACGTTGTAGCAGATTCAGCCAAACCATCAAACACAAATACCAATTCTTCGAATGGATCTTCAGGAAGTGAAAATTCAAGCAATTCTGATACAATTAATAACCAGCGTAACTTAGCTATGGATTTTGTAGCTGGGCATTTAAAAAACCGCAAAAAAACCAGCAAAAAAAAATCGGAATATGGAGCGGTTAATAAAAAAATCTTTGAAAATAAAGCAAACTTATATAAAGGTACTGGAAAAGTTTTAAAACATGAAGAGCTAATAGAACTCGCAAAATTACTAAAAGTAAAATACGATAATAATACAAAAAATGGAAACCTTTATAAAAAATTGCAATCAATCAAATTTCCAGGTTTTAGAAATGGTGGAATTGTATCAGTAGATGATATTGAAAGACAAGTGCGAAAAAATGGTGACGATGGAATTGCAAGCGTAAGAAATGGTGAATCTATATTGACACCAGTTCAAACAGAGTTGTTTAAGAAATTCACAGATAAAATACCAGATTTTCTATCATATTATCATAATATATCAGATGTATCGGAATCACAATATCCTATGAATAGTTTAAACGCTATTCAACCCCAGAGAAACGTGGATAACGTTATACATATTGATAATATTAATCTTCCAAATGTGAATAATGCAAAACAATTTGCTGATGAACTATTGCCTGAACTACAAAAAAATAAATCTTTTGAAAATTTGATTGGCGGCATAACAACAAACAGAATGGATGGATTTGGCAGGTTTGATAAATTTAAACCAATTTAACTAACTTGAGAGGGTGTTTTTAAACATCCTCTCTATTTAATTATAGGAGGAAAAATGGGAGTTAAAGGAAAAGCAGAAAAAGAAACCATAAAAATTCTTATAAATGAAAACAAACGTTTAAAACGGGAAAACCAACATTTATATGAATCTATAAATGAATTAGATCGTTACAAAGATGAATATAGAAACCTAATAGAAAAATTATCTGAGATCAAAGAAAAATACAGAAAGAAGATAAATGATTTTGACAAATTAGAAAAAAGATATAAAAAAGAACTAGAAAAACTTATAAAAATCAATTAAATGGATGGTGATTGTGGATGTTTGCTTCAGATTTTTTATTTGACAACCAGCGTGCAAGTGATTTGGGTTTAATAATATGTTCTTTTAACAATGAATTTGAAACTGCTTCTGGTGGTGAAATAGAATTTAATACAATCCACACACCAGGAAATGATAAATTCACGTTTTACGGATCACAATTTAATTCAGTTATAACTTGGAATTTTTCTATATGCAAAAATCCTTGTTCGAACAAAATTTTATATTTTGACCAATATGAAGAAAGCCTTATTGTTAAATGGCTGTTACATACTGATGGATATAAAATATTACAATTTTACCAAGAAGGATATTCAGATATCTCCTATTATGTATATTTTAATATAATCCCTCATCAGATAGAAGGAAAAACGGTAGGGTTTGACCTAACTGCAACATCTAACTGCGGATATGGATATACAAACATTATAAAACGAAAAACAATCATTAACTCCTCGATGCCATTAAAAATAAATATTCACAGCGATATTAATACATATGTTCTTCCAATCGTAAAGGTAAAAGGGGAAGGCAGGTTCTCGATTGATAATTATAAAGATATGGATTTGAAATATTCAATATTAGATAAAAAAATAGAACTTGCTATTACAAAGGAAGTAATTATGGACTCAGAAAATGACGTTATTATTGGATTGCAAAATCCTGATGATTTTAATTATCATTTTTTAAAATTGATAGACGGGATAAACATTATAACAACAGATTCGATTTCAAATATAGAATTAGAAATACAATACAGGGAACCAAGGAGGATTATTATATAACGTGAATCAGAAAATAAGACAGCCATATGAAGTAATCAAAATAGATAAATATACAAGAAGAATTAAAAATCCAGTAATTCTTCTTTTGAATAGGTCTTTTCACAAAATTGGTAGGATAAGCAGATATACAGACTGGAACGTTTCTTTGGTCGGAGATGGAATTGACGAAATATGCTTTAACGTACATAAATATTCAAATGGAGTTTTGTGTCCTGTTTGGGATAACTTGGTAGATTTAAAAGTAATTGATGTCGAAGATTTCGGAAGGTTTGAAATTAGCGTAGATTACACAGATAATACAGAGACCGTAAAATTTATTCATGGCTTTTCATTAGAAACGGAATTATCCCAAATTATGTTATATGATTTTCATGTTAATGATGAAGATGCTGCTGATATGGTCAAAACGGATTACAGCAAAGACAATTACGATGAAGATGGGAATTATATACCTACTACATTTTATAGGGAAATTTTAGATACAGATACACAAGAAGATGTAGAATTCAAAAAAAAACATTCGTTACTGCATCGTGTATTAGCAGACAAAGCTCCCCATTGGAGCATTGGATATGTTACTCCTTATATCGCAATGGAAGAAGGATTAAATGCAGAACCATCTTCTACTTTCCAAAGAACTTATACGGCAGACGGAGAATCGATTTATGAATTTTTGACCCAAACAGTCGCAAAAGAAAGCAATGTAGTTTTTGTTTTTGACACTATTAACCGAAAGATAAATTGCTATAGTTTATGTAATGATGCGTTTGATCCAGAAACAGGAAAAATTAAAATCGCGGGCGTTGGTCAGGATACGACTATTCTTGTGTCAAAAACAAAACTTGCAAATGAAATTAAATTATCAGCAAATAAAGATAATATAAAAAACTGTTTTCGTGTGCAAGGTGGAGATGATGTTATTACTGACATGGTTTCTGCTGTAAACATGAATGGTTCTAAATATATTTATCAATTCGCACAATTTCAATATGACGACATGACAGAAGATCTAAGAAGTAGATTAATGAGTTACCAGGCAATGATGGAAGACAAGAAAACACAAGAGGCTTATTATGGGGAAACTGGTATTTATACAAGACTGTGCAATGCATATGATGACCTTGTTTATTATGAATCAGCGATGATGCCAGATACTTCAAAAGCAGTAGACATAGGGAGTGCAAAAGAACAATATGATAAAATGATAAAAGAACTTGCCAATCACGGGTCTTATGTTGCAGTATCTTCCCTTAATTCATACGATAACAATTTATTTGTTGGAGTAACAAATAATATCGAAGCGTATTTGCAAATTTTAATTGATTCAAGGTTTGAGCTTAAAATTATAAAAGATACAACTGCTTATAATGATAAAAGTCATGTATGGACAGGAAAAGTTCAAATTGTACAGCGGACAGATGACAAAAATATTTATCCTATTGATGAGTCCACCGTAAATAATATATATATAAATGTAAATGAAGATAAAATGGCGTTTGCAAAACAAAAGATTGAAAAGGCTTTATCTAAAGGTTCTATATTAGACATCGATTTTGAAGTTGCTGGAATGGGAGAACCTGAAATGTATGAATACTTTAGAAAATATTCTTTGAACCGCCTTACATCTTTTTATGATGGATATAATTCTTGCATTAGCATTCTTATAGAACTGGGGGAAACTGTAAATTCAGAAGTTAGTGATACAATATACTATAAATATGAAAAAAGATTAAGGATTGTAAAAGATGTTTTAGAGGAAAGAAAAAAAGATATAAAAATTATACAAGATAATATTGATAAATTAAAAAAAGAACAAAAAGATTTTATGTATGGCAGCGATATATATGAACCGCACGATTTTAAGACTTATATGGGCGATTTATATAATGAATTTTGTAAATATCGGAGAGAAGAAACATATTCTAACAACAATTACATTTCTGATGGTCTGGACACAGCAGAATGCCTTTTAAAAACAAAAGAATTGCTGGACACAGCAAATAAAGAATTAAAGAAAACATGTATGCTGCAAAGGACAGTTTCTACTTCTTTGAATAATTTATTTGCATTACCAGAATTTGAGCCATTGTATGATAAGTTCGCATTGTATAATTATATCAGGATACGAACAGATGATGAACTTTTAAAATTGCGGTTAATTGGAATTGAATTTAGTGGTGATTCTGTAGAAGAAATACAGGTTACATTTTCAGAACAAATTGAATCTATCGAAGGTTCAACAGGGACTATACGAAACATATTAAAGAAAGCTTCAAATATGTCTGGAACTTACGCCTCCACAGTTTTGCAAGCAAAAAAAGGAACACAGGCAAAAAATGAGATACAGGATATATATGAAAACGGGCTAGATACTGGGAAAGCTATGGTTACTAATAATGAAAATCAAGAGGTAACAATCACTTCTTCTGGGATTATTGGAAAAAATATGTACGATGAGGGGTCTTATGGAGATAAACAGTTCCGCATCACCGGAAATACAATTTCATTTACAAATGATAATTGGAAATCAGTAAGAATGACACTTGGTGAAAATACTTTTTGGAATCCGATTAAAAAGAAAGAAGAAACTGCGTATGGAATTTTTGCAGATGCTATTGTAGGAAATATGATTGCCGGGAATAATATGTTTATTGGCAATAAAAATGGAAATGTATTAATTAGTGGAGACGGGATTCAGATAGACAAAGGCACAATCACATGGGGAAAAGATAAAGTAAACCCTCCTGAAATGGAGGACATTGACGGATTTTCAGAATTTAAAGACAAGGTGAACATTGCACTCACTGGGTCTACGGAAATTGGATCCGACTATGTAATATCCCCTAAAATCGGCGGAGGATATCTTTATATAAAGGATAAACGCACAATTGGGAATACTGGAATAGGTATAGAGATTAACCCAAATGGGACGAATTTCACTGGGCACAATGCGGATTATGTATTCAACGTTTCAAAAAATGAAAAGCTTATTATGGGAGTGGACACGGACGGCAATGGGTATTTTAATGGAAATATTACTGGTTCTAAAATAACTGGTTCTAAAATAATTACAGCAAGTAAAAATGAAGATAATATAACAGAAATTTCTGGTGGTATTATAAGAAACAGAGGGTATATTGCTGATAAATATTCAGAATGTGATATAATAGATGGTAATATCGCAATACATTCAGATAAAAATTCATTAACTATGAATTCTGCAGGTTTAATGATTTATTCAAAAAAAGAAAATCCAGAAGTCAATATGGATCGTTATGAATTTGTTGTTGATTTGTCTGATTTGTCTGATTCGTCGAATTCATTTACTACAAACCTAAAATCTACTTTTGATAATAATGTTTTTATGAATAAAGAATTAAATGTTGACGGTGATATAACTGTCGGAAATGGACTAGGTACAATAAATGGTATTTTAAACAGCACATCAGACCGCAATCTAAAATCCGATATAAAACCATTAACAGAAAAACACATGAAATTCTTTTCCTTACTGCAACCTGTATCTTTTAAATTTAAAGATGGCAGGTCAGGAAGAACGCATGTTGGATTTATAAGCCAAGATGTAGAAAACTCTATGAAACAAGCTGGACTTACAGATTTAGATTTCGCAGGATTCTGTAAAGATGTTAAAATAATTGAGACAGAGGATGAATATGGAAATACAACAAGCCAAATAGAGAA
>CAJUHN010000012.1 GCA_910585935.1 uncultured Lachnospiraceae bacterium
ATTATCAGACATTGCAAAATATGTATGACGACAAACTACAATATATTGAAAAGCTAAAAAGCAATCGTACCTTGCAACAAGCTGATTTGGATTCAAAACAACAACAGCTTGATAAATTCCAAGAATTGCTTGATACCTATCATTTTTCAGATATTCAAAATTTAGAAGATTTTTTAAAAAAATCTCAAAAAGAAATGTAGACAAATTTAGATTTTCATGCTAGTATAAAAGTACAAGAAAGGTGTTCACGAGTGGAACGTCAATATAGTATTTCAAACAAGGGAACTACGAGCGAGTTCCCTTTATTTTATCTATACATAATTTTTCTTCTTCAACATAAAATACTATTACAATTCTTCTTTGGACGTGTGCCAAAGAATTTATTGTAATTAAGCAAAGGGAGTCACGAGCGGACTCCCTATTTTTAATTTATTTTAGAGCCATTTTAGAGCCACAAGCCATTTTCCATGAAATTCCGGCAAGTGGCTTTTTCTTTTGTTCGCTATTATTTTCAGACATTAAGAAACCGCAACCCCTTGATTTCTCAAGGGATTGCGGTATTTATTTTTATCATTTAGCTCTAAAAATGATTACTCAATAATCTTAGCAACCTTACCAGATCCAACGGTATGTCCACCCTCACGGATAGCGAAGCCTAAACCTTGCTCCATAGCGATTGGGTGAATCAATTCTACTGTCATTTCTACGTTATCTCCAGGCATACACATTTCTGTGCCTTCTGGTAAATTACAAACACCTGTTACGTCTGTTGTTCTGAAATAGAACTGTGGTCTGTAGTTGTTGAAGAAAGGTGTATGACGACCACCTTCGTCTTTTGTCAATACATATACTTGAGCTGTAAATTTCTTATGGCATGTAATAGTTCCTGGTTTACAAATAACCTGTCCTCTTTCGATTTCATTTCTTTGAACACCACGAAGTAATGCACCGATATTATCTCCAGCTCTTGCTTCATCAAGTAACTTACGGAACATTTCAATACCAGTTACAACTACTTTACGAACTTCTTCTTGAATACCAACGATTTCAATTTCATCAGATACATGAAGTGTACCACGCTCTACTCTACCAGTAGCAACTGTACCACGACCCGTGATAGAGAATACGTCTTCTACAGGCATTAAGAAAGGTTTATCTGTATCTCTTTGAGGATCTGGAACCCATTCATCAACAGCGCTCATTAATTCAAGGATCTTATCTCCCCATTCACTGTTAGGATCTTCAAGAGCCTTTAATGCAGAACCTTGAATAACAGGGGTGTCATCTCCAGGGAAATTATATTCATTCAATAATTCTCTGATTTCCATTTCTACTAATTCAAGTAACTCTGGATCATCTACTGCATCACATTTGTTCATGAATACTACGATATAAGGCACACCTACCTGACGAGAAAGTAAGATATGTTCTTTTGTCTGAGCCATAACACCATCAGTAGCTGCAACTACAAGGATAGCGCCGTCCATCTGAGCAGCACCTGTGATCATGTTCTTTACATAATCGGCATGTCCTGGGCAGTCAACATGTGCATAATGTCTCTTTTCTGTTTCGTACTCAACGTGAGCTGTAGAAATCGTGATACCTCTTGCTCTCTCTTCTGGAGCTTTATCAATCATATCAAAAGCAACAGCTTCACCTGTACCTAAACGAGTATTCAATGTTTTTGTAATTGCTGCTGTTAATGTTGTTTTACCATGATCTACGTGACCAATAGTACCAATATTACAATGTGGTTTCGTTCTCTCGAACTTAGATTTAGCCATTTTACAATGTCCTCCTTCAATAAATATATACTATGCTAAGGGGCACACCCCTTTCGCATGATACAAGCTTACTTCATTATATTTCATTTTTATTTATATTTCAAGCCTATTTCCAAATAATTCATAGATTATTTTTCCTTTGCACTCAGCACTTTCTCCTGAATGGACTTAGGAACTTGTTCATATTTTTCAAAGAACATAGAATAGTTACCACGTCCCTGTGTCTTAGAACGAAGGTCTGTAGAATATCCAAACATCTCTGCCAATGGTACAAAAGCACGAATCTTTTTACCACCGCCAATATCGTCCATACCTTCAATACGTCCTCGACGGGAATTCAAATCGCCGATAACATCACCCATATATTCTTCTGGCATTGTCACTTCTACTTTCATGATAGGCTCTAAAAGTACTGCGCCTGCCTTTTGCATAGCTTCTTTAAATGCCATAGATCCAGCAATATGGAATGCCATTTCACTGGAGTCCACTTCATGATAAGATCCATCATATACAATCGCATGAACACCTACTACTGGATATCCGCCTAAAATACCAGCCTGAGTTGCTTCTTCAATACCCTCTCCAACTGCTGGGATATATTCTTTTGGAATCGCACCACCGACAACCTCAGTGTCAAACTTAAACAATTCTTCTCCGTTGGCATCCATAGGCTCAAAACGTACTTTACAGTGTCCATATTGTCCACGACCACCAGACTGTTTTGCATATTTGCTATCCACTTCTACCATTTTAGTAATAGCCTCTTTGTAAGCAACCTGTGGAGCACCTACGTTGGCTTCTACTTTAAATTCACGTAAAAGTCTGTCTACGATAATCTCCAAATGAAGCTCGCCCATTCCAGCGATAATCGTCTGTCCTGTTTCTTGGTTTGTATGAGCGCGGAAAGTAGGATCTTCTTCTGCAAGTTTTGCTAAAGCTTCACCCATCTTACCCTGTCCAGCCTTTGTCTTAGGTTCAATCGCCAATTCAATAACTGGTTCTGGGAATTCCATAGACTCTAGAATTACAGGATGTTGATCATCACAAATAGTATCACCAGTAGTAGTGAACTTAAATCCAACTGCTGCTGCGATATCTCCAGAATAAACTTTATCTAATTCTTGTCTTTTATTCGCGTGCATCTGTAATATACGACCCACACGTTCCTTCTTGCCCTTTGTCGCATTCAATACATAAGAGCCAGAATTCATTGTTCCAGAATATACACGGAAAAATCCTAATTTACCAACAAATGGGTCAGTCATAATCTTAAATGCCAATGCGGAAAAAGGTTCTTCATCAGAAGAATGTCTTTCCACTTCATTTCCATCTAAATCCACACCTTTAATCGCTGGGATATCAGTAGGAGCTGGCATATATTCTAGAATCGCATCTAAAAGTTTCTGAACGCCCTTATTGCGGTAAGCTGTACCACAGCAAACAGGAATAGCGGTACATTCGCAAGTAGCCTTTCTCAGAACTTTTTTCATATCTTCTATAGAAGGTTCTTCTCCTTCTAAATAAATCATCATCAAATCATCATCTAATTCACAGATTTTTTCTACCAATTCAGTATGATACAATTCTGCATCATCTTTCACTTCTTCTGGAATATCAATGATATCAATACTTTCGCCTTTTTCATCATTATAGATATAGGCTTTCATTTCAAATAAATCTACAATTCCCTTAAAACTATCTTCTTTACCAATCGGTATCTGCACAGGAATCGCATTTTTACCTAATCTAGTTTTAATCTGTTCTACTGCACCATAAAAATTAGCACCTAAGATGTCCATCTTATTGATAAATGCCATTCTCGGTACATTATAGGTATCAGCCTGACGCCATACATTTTCAGACTGAGGTTCTACACCGCCCTTTGCGCAAAATACACCAACTGCGCCATCAAGTACACGGAGAGAACGTTCAACCTCTACTGTAAAGTCAACGTGTCCCGGTGTATCAATGATATTGATACGATGTTCTAATGCATCCGGTTTCGCTTTACAATTTTCTTGTAAAGTCCAATGACATGTAGTAGCGGCTGAAGTAATCGTGATACCTCTTTCTTGTTCCTGCTCCATCCAGTCCATAGTAGCAGTTCCCTCATGAGTATCACCTATCTTGTAATTAACACCAGTATAATATAAAATACGCTCTGTCAATGTAGTTTTACCAGCATCAATATGAGCCATAATACCAATGTTTCTTGTTCTTTCTAACGGGTATTCTCTTCCAGCCAAGGGATTTTCCTCCTTATTCAAATAACCAAGCAGCTATTTTTGCTGCTCGGCAATATGATAACACTAGAAACGGTAATGAGCAAACGCTTTGTTCGCTTCTGCCATTTTGTGCATATCTTCTTTTCTTTTTACAGATGCTCCTGTATTATTTGATGCATCTAAAATCTCGTTTGCCAATCTCTCTTCCATCGTCTTTTCTCCTCTTTTACGAGAAAAAATAGTGAGCCAACGAAGCGCTAATGCTTGTCTTCTCTCAGGTTTTACATCGATTGGTACTTGATAAGTCGCACCGCCAATACGTCTTGCCTTTACTTCTAATACAGGCATAATATTGTTCATAGCTTCTTCAAATACTTCCAGCGCATCCTTTTGTGTCTTTTCCGCAACTCTTTCAAATGCACCATATACAATTTTTTGTGCTACACCTTTTTTGCCATCTAACATAATATTATTGATGAGCTTTGTAACTACCTTATTATTGTATAATGGATCTGCTAATACATCTCTCTTTTGAGTATGTCCTTTACGTGGCACGTTACTTCCCTCCTTAATTATAGTCCAATAACGGATTTTTTATACATTTTCTTCCATTATTGCTCTGATTAATTCATTGGTACTCACATAATTAATTGTGTTCATGCACGGTATTACTTCTATATTATCCTGCAACCTTCAGGAACCATATTTTCGCATTCCGGCATTCTAAGCTCTCACTTATTTAACACGATAAGCCTTTATCCAGCCTAATTATGAAAATCCTACCGCTTTATTTCTTCTTCGCGTCTTTTGGTCTTTTTGCACCATATTTGGAACGAGCCTGACGTCTGTTTGCAACACCTGCTGTATCCAATGTACCTCTGATAATATGATATCTCGTACCTGGTAAGTCTTTTACTCTTCCTCCACGAATGAGAACCACACTATGCTCTTGAAGGTTATGTCCTTCACCTGGGATATAGCTTGTTACTTCAATACCATTGGAAAGACGTACTCTGGCAATCTTTCTAAGAGCCGAATTAGGTTTCTTAGGAGTTGTTACTTTCACTGTTGTACAAACACCTCTCTTTTGAGGAGAAGAAGTATTTGTTGCTCTTTTCTGTAAAGAGTTAAATCCCTTTTGAAGAGCTGGTGCAGTAGATTTCTTTTCCGTCACCTGTCTTCCCTTTCTCACTAACTGGTTAAATGTAGGCATTTCTTTTCACCTCTTTCATCACTTCATACTTCTGCGTTCTATTATGGTCTGTGGTCGCTTGTAAGTATTTCAACCTGAACGAAACGTGCAAAAACCATGATTTTTTACACGCTTTTTCATTATAATTAATTTTAGAGATTATGTCAAGTTTTTTTTATTTTTATTTTTTATATTGCTGTTGGTTTGGTTCACGCTTTCGGGGGAGTCTTCCCTAATCAGCCGCGCTCTCGCTCCGTTCCAGACGTAGCGGTACTAAATTCGCAGCTCCTAACGGAACTGCTCATTAAGTGCCAACGTCTTCCAAGGGTCTGTTTAGGGAAGACTCCCCCGAAAGCGTGACTGTATAGTTAAGGATACTTTTTTTTTAATTGAGTAGTGTTAAGGCAACTTTATTGTTATAATTCCACTCATATTCTCCTCATAGGAGGTGTCATTTTATAGTCATCAATAGTAATCTTAATACAAAAAATAATGGGAGGTATTAAAATGAATCAAATAATGATAGGCAGATTTATTGCTATGAAAAGAAAAGAAAAAAACTTAACACAAGAACAGCTTGCTGAAAAACTAGGGATATCAAATAAAACCATCTCTAAATGGGAGAATGGAAAGTGTATGCCAGACTACAGTATTGTCAAACCACTATGTCAAGAATTAGGCATTACTATCACTGAATTGATGGACGGTGAAGTCAAAGAAAATAATAGTATCCGTATTTTTGACGAACAACAAATAATAGATATGTTAGAACGAATACAAAGATTAGAAAAACAAAAACAATCCTTATTCGGAATCATGCTTATTATAATGGGAATTGCCATGATAGCCTTATCCCAATCCTTCAGTGGAACAAACTTTCAAGACTTTATTTCTGGTTTAATATTAGGCTTATCCGTTGGAGAAATGCTCACTGGAGTTTATATTATAGGACGAACCATTAAGAACCATTAACAAGCAATAAATGCCCCCTCTTGTCTGAATCCTGAATATTACCCACCCCATAACAACTAGAACAGCTTTTGATCTTAACTATCCTATAAACATTTATCACAGAAACAAAAGAAACTCTCATCTAGAAGAGCAAAAAAAATAGCTTAAGGGGAGAACCTATTCCAAAAGAAGCCCCTTGGAAGACGTTGGTACTTAATAAGCAGTTCCGTAAGGAGCTGCGAATTTAGTACCATTACGTCTGGAACGGAGCGAAAGCGCGGCTTCGGTGGAATAGGTTCTCCCCGGAAGCGTCCCTTCACTTCAATCCAAATCCTTCCTTCTAATCTTTTCAATTTACTAATAAAAACAAAATTCTGAACTCACAACTGTTGTTTCTTCTGTTTAATTAAAACCATTTCAAACGCAACTATCGCAACTGCAAAAATAAATTCTATTCCAATATAATAAAAATATTGTTCTATATTTCCACTCGCTTCTTCTAATGCCTTCTGATACCAAAAAATAGGTGTAAAGCTCGACAATAAATATTCTTTTTGGGGCATAAACGAAAAAACTCCCCCTAAAATCGGCAGACCAAATGCGATAAAATTAGCAACAGCAAATCTTCCCTGAAAGGTTTTAAAAAAATTCCCAACAAATATTCCCAACGCCAATGCCACAAGACTCACAACAAAAAGATCTGCTGCATATAAAAGTCCTTTTAAACTATAAGCAATTTCTCCATATAAAATAACTGCTGTCCATAAAAACATCATCCAAATAAAAATAAGTATAAAAACATCTGTTCCAATATATCGCAATTCTAAAAGTTCTATGCGGATAGGAGCTGCCTTTTGTCTTAAATTTAATCCCACATTAGAAGTAACTGCTGTCACAGAACTGATTCCTAGTAACACTATAATATAAATCGCCATACAAGCATACTGATAATAAATAATGAGGTCTTTTTCCTTTACTGTCACTATCACTCCAAGAAAAATAAGAAAATAAGCAGCATAGATCCAAACTTGTTTTTTTAAAATCCGTAAATATAATTCAAATACCTTCACGTCTTTCGTACTCCTTCCCCGTAATTTCCAAAAAAACATCGTTTAATGTGGGTCTTTCAGAATAAACACTTCCCATAGAAACTTCATTTTCCTGTAAAAAATTTAAAATATTCAATAAATTATGTTTTCTATTCTGAGATTTTAGCGTGAGTTGATTTCCATGATAATTAATATCACATACATGAGGCAGTCTTCTTAACTCCTCTAATACTTGTTCTGAAATATGATATGCCTCTATGGATATCTTCTCCTGAATCCCGATCATCTCTTTTAATTCCTTCTCTGTTCCACTCACCAAACACTTTCCTTTATCCATCATATAAATTCTTCCTGATAATGCTTCCACTTCTTCTGCATTATGTGTTGCATAAATAATCGTCATTCCGTCCTGATGAAAACGAATGATCCTATCTATCAGCGCTCTGCTGCTTTGAATATCCACTCCTTCCATCGGCTCATCTAAAAACAGAATCTCCGGTTTATGCGCGATTCCACATGCCATATTGACTTTACGCAAAAGACCTTGATTGAGCTGATATGGATAGAACTTCCAGAAGTCAAAAATTCCCATATCTTTGATTACTTCTTCCACTAATTCCTCTCTTTTTTTCTTATCTTTGATATAAAGACTACAAAAATAATCAATATTTTCATACACACTTAAATCCCCAAATAAGCAGATTTCTTCTGGCACATAGCCTATTTTTCTTTTTGTTTCATAAGAAAGAGATGTCATAGGCTTTCCAAAAATTTCAATTTCACCTTTATTTTTAGAGATAAGAGCTTGCAGTACTTGTAATGTGGTTGTTTTCCCTGAACCATTCGGTCCGAATAATCCCACCATTTCTCCTTTATTCACCTGTATAGAAAAATGGTCTACTGCATTGATTTTCCCATAGCGTTTAATTATATTTTCTGCTTTTATCAAATGAAGCCCTCCTATCTGAATGTTTCATAAACCATATCATCTATTTCACTTTTTCTCGCCTTTATTCATTTACTTTCTATTTTACACTAAGTCCCTAAAACAATATAGTGAATCTTTTCCCTATTTTTATGACAATTGTCACAAAAAGGAAAAGATATCTAGCATAGCCGTTTCATTTATGTTATGATGGATAAAAAAGGAGATACTTTTCATGGAAAAACTATATGATAAACTCATTTTATTTTTATGTTCCACCATTTTTCTCATATCCCATGAATTCTCCCCTTATACGGTTTTACCCATTATCATAGTGATATGCTTGAGTTCCTTTATCAGTTTTTTTAATAAGGCTTCTCTCAATATCCTAACTTATGTATGCTATGTAGGTCTTTGTATTTACTCTCCTAATTTTATTTTTTTTCTGCCTTTAATCTGTTATGATTTGGTCTGTGAAGCCTATCGCTATGTCCTTTTATTAGGAGTATTTTCGATCATACATGCTTTACGCTTCTTTCCTATTTTTACAATATTCACCTTATTATTACTCACAACATTAGCCTATCTTTTAAAGAAAAGAACCTTAGAGCTTCTCAAAGCAAAGCAAGATTATTTTCAGCTTCGGGATAATATGATGGAAAAGGCTGATCAACTGCGTTTAAGAAACAGAGATTTATTAGAAAAACAAGACTACGAAATCAGTAATGCTACATTAAATGAAAGAAATCGTATTGCAAGAGAAATTCATGATACGGTAGGGCATCTGCTCTCCAGCTCTATTTTACAGATAGGAGCACTTTTAGCAATTTGTAAAGATGAGAATATGAAGCAAAATCTGACCAATATAAAAGACACTCTATCATCTGGAATGGATAGCATCCGCTCCAGCATCCATAATATCCATGAAGACTCTATGGATTTACAAGTGAAGTTAGAAGAACTCGTCCATAATTTCACCTTTTGCCCTGTCATTCTCTCTTATAATATTAATCATGACTTCACCATGAAAGCGAAATATTCTATATTATTTATCATAAAAGAAGCGCTCTCTAATGTCATGAAACATTCTAATGCTACATTAGTAACCATTACCTTAAACGAACTCCCCGGACTGTATCAGATTATCATTCAAGATAATGGTACAGAAAAATCTTCTAAAGATGCTTCTGGAATGGGAATACAAAGTATGACAGAACGAATCCAAAGCCTTGAAGGCAATTTTTATGTTGATACAAAAGACGGTTTTCGTATTTTTATTTCCCTTCCAAAACAGATGGAAATAAAGTAAAATACTTTTATGAATAGAATATCTTTTATTTTTAAAACATTTGAATATTTAGGAGGAAAATATTTTGAATATTATAATTGTCGATGATGATAAATTAGTATGTAGCGCATTAAAGACCATCTTAGAAAGTGAACCAGACTTTCATGTCCCTGCTATGGGACATAACGGAAATGAAGCTATTTCCCTTTATAAATCTCATCATCCTGATTTGATCTTGATGGATATTCGTATGGGAGAACTCACTGGCATCGATGCAGGAGAAAGTATATTAAAAGAATTTCCAGATGCTAAAATTTTGTATTTAACTACTTTTGCTGATAATGAATATATCGTAAAAGCCCTTCGCATAGGCGCTAAAGGCTATCTCTTAAAACAGAATTTTGAAAGTATCATTCCTGCCATCAAAGCAGTGAGCAGCGGACAAAATGTTTTTGGAGATGAAATTGTATCCAAACTCCCCAACATGAGCTGGTCATCTAAACCTTCCCTCTCTGGATATAATCTAACAGATAGAGAATTAGATATCATCAGCAATGTAGCAGAAGGACTGAGTAATAAAGAAATCGCTAATCTTTTATTCTTAAGTGAAGGCACAGTGCGCAATTATATCAGCACTATCTTGGAGAAATTAAATCTGCGTGACAGAACACAACTCGCTATTTTTTATTATAAACACCAATCTTAAATATGTTTTTCGTCTGCTTATATTTCTTTATCAGGTGTTAATTTTTCTTTAAAAGATTTGGGATACAAAGCAGATAAAGGTTCGCTCCGGCAAAAGACTATTCCAACGAAACCGCGCTCTCGCTCCGTTCCAGACGTAGCGGACACTAAATTCGCAGCCCCGCTTCTTGCGAAGCTGCTCATTAAGTGCCGACGTCTTCCAAGGGGTTTCTTTTGGAATAGTCTTTTGCCTATGCTAGTTTATCGTCAGTTCTACAATACTTTCCCTTCTAAATCAGACATAAAAAATCTGATAGACATTCTTTCTCTCAAATAAACCAAAATTTATCTAAACTTCTCATTGAAATATAATTTTTATAACCTACTAAACCATTTCCTACCATAAACAAATAGAATATTCAATAAGCAGAACATTTCATTATTTTATTTTTTTTCTAATATTCTTCATTATAATAAAAATTATTATAACTATAATGGCTGTAAATACTGCATTTATTTCTATACTCAAATACCAAGGCGCAGATTGCGTTTCATATAAATCAGAATGATTTTTGTAATTGAGAAATTTATAAAAACTGCTCCCAATAAAAACTCCTATAAAGCTCCATAACGTAATTCTCAATATATCATATAATTTCTTCATAATCTTTCTCCAATTTCCAAATTACCAGTTTCATAATACTATAAAATTAAAATCACTAACCACCTTTCACAACAGCTAAAAAAATAAAAAGGAAACTTTTCTAAAGCTGCCAGCACTAATAAACTAGCGCCGATAAACAACTACTCCAAAAGAAACCCCTTGGAAGACGTTGGCACTTAATGAGCAGCTTCGCAAGAAGCGGGGCTGCGAATTTAGTGTCCGCTACGTCTGGAACGGAGCGGGAGCGCGGTTTCGTTGGAATAGTTGTTTATCGGCGCGACCCCTCCGCCAAACCTTTTTCCCTTTATTCCTCAAGAAAAATACTGATTATAAATTCTTTCTATTAAATTAGAATTATCATAATCACAGATCACCCTTTTTAAAATAGAATTCCTTTCTATTTTAATATCCCTACAATATAATGCTACATTTAAAATAACCTCATACATTTCATCAACATTCTTCACTCTTTCGCAAATTCTTATGATTTCATTTTCCATAAATATATAAAATAAAGCAACTCTATCATCTTCAAAATTATAATAATGCTCATAAATCAATTTATTATTCTTTAATAATTCATCATATATTTTTGTCCCTTTATATGGCACAAGAGGTTTAAATAAATTAGAAAACAGCAAAATCGATTCATAACCATTTTTAATATAATATTTATAATAACATTGTAATTCATAGATAATTTCTTCTATTTTTACAACCGGAGTATATAAAATCATATAAACCCCTACATCTATCTTACTATCTTTTAATATATTTAAACACTCTCTATTCATTTTGGAAGTGACATCTTTTTGAAAATATTTTAAAGTAGAATCAGAAAAAGCCTCTATTCCTATATCTATCCCCACCCCTCTCATTGCCCTTCCATAAATTCTTTTATGTGCTTCTAAATTTTCATCTTTATAAGCTAAAGAAATTTCTGTGAGCATCTCAAATAATTCTGGTCTTTTCTCTTTACATCTTAATAAATGATCCGCTCTAACCTGAAAATTTAATCTAACATTCTCCTTTATCAGCTTATCTTTTATAGATCTCACAATATAATATGCTTCTTCATACTCTTCTTTGTTAGTTCCCAGAAATTGATCATCGGAAAATATAATTTGCTTTATATTTTCTTTTTCTATTAATATTGAAATTTCATTTACAATATCTTCTGTATTCCTTCTGCAAAAATTAGATTTTACTCTTCTATTTGTGCAAAAACTGCATCTATAAACACACCCCCGTGATGTGATCATTCGAGCAGTGTTATATTTATATCCAAAATGAAATTTCTCAAATACTTCTCTTTTAGGCATCACTCCATTTTTACAATTAGGTTCAACAGCAAGTCCATTATGTTCCCATCTATTCTCCCTCTGATAAGAAATCCCCACTATATCCCTAATATCTTGATTATCGTCCAAGCTCCGCAGAAGTTTTCCCACCTCTTTTTCCGTATCTCCTCTTAAAATATAATCAAAAATAAATGGGATATCATCAGGAAACATAGTGGGCATAATTCCTCCTGCCCAGACAATACACCCCCACCTTTTGCATATTTGGGCTAATTCTATCGCCTCTTTCCATGTTTCTTCTAAAATCGATATCCCTACATATTGTATTTCATATACTTCAATTATCTTTTCTATCACCTCATAAATCTTAGCCATTTTCATACCTAACTCATAACGATAAACATTAATATCTATTCCATACACCTCATAACCTTCTAATTCCGCTGCCACATAAGCCTGTCCCAAAGGAGCAGCTAATGTATAAAATGTATTAGAAGACGGTGTTATCAACAAAACCCTTTCCATATTCCAAAATATCCCTTTCTTTATACAACATCAAAAAAGTCCTCATTAAACTTCCCAAACCAGCCCCTACCATAAACTAGCACAAGCAAAAAATGATTTCCAAAAGAAGCCCCTTGGAAGACGTTGGTACTTAATAAGCAGTTCCGCAAGGAATTGCGAATTTAGTACCATTACGTCTGGAACGGAGCGAAAGCGCGGCTTCGTTGGAAACATCTTTTGCTTGTGCGAACCTTCGTTCAAATATTCAAATATCCTCTCTCTAACTTTTATGGACTTTTCCTAAACTCATTAATATCATTTACAATCTCCTTCACTCCATTAATGATATGATCAAATGCCCCTGCTTCAAATAATTTTATAATAATTAACCCAATCGGCACTGCCAATATCATCCCTGCAATCCCTTGTAATTTAAA
Source organism: uncultured Lachnospiraceae bacterium (assembly GCA_910585935.1). GTDB lineage: Bacteria > Bacillota > Clostridia > Lachnospirales > Lachnospiraceae > MGBC136627. The sequence goes on from CAJUHN010000012.1 coordinate 13,005, forward strand.
CCCAATATACATAAACACTAATGTCAGCAATGGATTGACTCCCATGCTATCCCCTACTATTTTAGGCTGTATTAACTGTCTTACTAACTGACTGATAAGATAAATAAGCACCAATCCAAACGCATATTTATAATCCCCTCCTGATAGCTTCACAACAGCCCATGGAATTAATGCTGTTCCTGTTCCAAAAAATGGGAGAAAATCTAAAAATGCAATTAAAAGTGCCAATAATAATGCACTATTTACTCTTAAAATTAAAAATCCAAGGAACAGTATCAAAGCCACTACACCCATAATCCGAAATTGCGCCTTAAAATATCCGCCCACTACATTTTTAAAATGCCCATATATAATATTAAAATTTTTTTCAATAGAATCTGGTGTAATTTTTCGGATATATACCATTAATTTCTCTCTGTCCGCAATAAAAAAATAAGAAGATAGAATGATCATAATTGTCTGTATTAAAATATTAGGTATATTTTTCGTAGCATTTCCTACTGCAGATATAGTTGGAGGTGCTATGTTTTGTATCACAGTTCCAATATATTCATTTAAACTATTCCCAATTTCTGTTATGGCTTTTCGAGCGTCTTCTGGAAGTACAACAAGAAAGCTAGAAAATTTTTCTATAATATGTGTTAATTCCTCTTCTAATGCGATATATAAATCTGGAAGAGCATATCGAAAATTCCAAATTTCTGTCACTATTTTAGTAATTAAAAAATATCCTCCTACAATGATTCCGCCAATAACACAAATTATGATAAGAGCAGAACTATGTTTCCTTACAATTTTTAATCTTCTCTCTAAAAATCTCACGAAAGGATTCGCGATCAATGCGATAATCCAGCCGACTACAAATGGCATAAAAAAACTCAAAAATTTAGGACCTAACCATAACAATAAAATAATACCTGAGAGAGAGATTCCAATATTCAATATAATTTTTATATACTTTATTAATAACTTTTTTCCGTCCATAGAGTTCCTTCTTTCTGGCATATTGACTGTTTTATTTTATGCAGATATTGGAAAAATCTATCTTTCTCATCTTTTATTTCTCACTCTCTCCTAAACGATAAGTCACAATGCCTCCCACAGCCAATAATAGGATGCCAATTATCAATTCTAAAGGCTTTATTGAAATACCTCCCATGCTGATAAAGATGGCAAAAGGAGAAGCTATAATTAAACCTAAGATAGCACTATAAGTCATAGAACAAAAGCGTTTAAATAAAAATTCAATGACTTTTGCTATCACAAAAATACCCACTATTATTCCTATTCCAAATGGAAATAAAATTCCAAATCCATGCAAAAGTGCGGGCATGTCCATCACTTTTAAAGCGCTTAAAAAATCTGTAATAGCTGTTATAATTGCAGTATAATATCCTAAAATCATCAATACCATAGAACCACTCACACCCGGAATCACCATAGTTGCAGATGCTACCATACCAATGAGAAATAAAATACAAATTGTTCCTACATTGAGTTTATCTAATACTACTCCTGTATCTCCTCCACTCAGCATGGACATGATGATAGCAAAGGCAAATAATAAAATAAATGCGATAATATGCCCTATTCCTATCTTTTTTCTATTTTTTGTTAAATCTCCTTTCAGACTCTTCACTAGAATAGGAATACCGCCCAGAATAAGTCCGACAAAGGTCAGAGAAGTAGCTAATGGGTATTTTTCAAAAAGCCATTCAATCATAAATGCGAATCCGACAATCCCGATCCCTGCTCCCAAAATAACAGGAACTAAAAATTGAATACTCTTTTTAAAATTTTTGAAAATTCCTGTGAGTGAAGAAATTAGCTTATCATATATTCCTAAAGAAACTGCCATTGTTCCTCCGCTCACACCCGGAATCACATTCGCGATTCCAATTAATATTCCACGGATGATATCCATCACAAAATTTATCATTTTTCTTTTTTCTCCTATTCTCTTTCCTTTTGAAACTCATATAGAGCATGAAATAAAGCTTCCATTTGTTCTTCTGTTCCAATCGTAATACGAAGGTAATTATCTATTCTTTCTAAAGGAAAGTATCTCACATAGATATCTTTGCTTTTTAAATATAAGAAAATATCTTTTGCTCTATACTTTTCATGTGTCGCAAAAATAAAATTAGCCTTGGAATCTGGAAAAGAAAATCCCAGCTTTTTCAATTCTTTTTTACTCTTTTCCCTTGTCTGTATGATTTTCTCTATCGTCATCTCAAAATACTCTTTTTCTTCTATCGCTTTTGTTCCTAATAGAATAGAAGGCATATTCATGGTATACGAATTATAGGAATATTTCACATCTTGCAATGCTTTTATTAACTTAGAATGTCCCATCGCATAGCCGATTCGTATTCCTGCCATAGATCGGGATTTTGAAAAAGTCTGTACCACTAACAAATTTTCATATTTCTCTAATAATGTTCTTGCTGACTTCGCTCCAAAATCTACATATGCTTCATCTATGATTACGATAACATCTGAGTTTTTCTTTAAAATGTCTTCTAGTATTTCCTGTTCTTCTTCTACTCCTGTAGGGGCATTAGGATTTGGAAATATGATCCCTCCATTTTCCTGATAATAGTCTTCTTTCTTGATATGAAAGTTTTCATCTAATTTCATTTTTTTATAAGGGATTCGGAATAAATCTGCCCATACATCATAAAAAGAATAGGTGATATCTGGAAATAAAATCGGCTTTTTTGAATTAAAAAAAGTCAAAAATGACATCGCTAATACATCATCTGAACCTACTCCCACAAATATCTGTTCTGGCATTAATCCATAATTTTTTGCTAATGCGTTCACTAATAATTTTGCCTGTGGATCTGGATATAGACGAAGTTTTTCTATTTCCATATCCTTCCACGCTCTTTCTACCGCTTCGGAAGGCGGATATGGATTTTCATTTGTATTTAATTTAATAATTCCTGCCTTTTGAGGCTGTTCTCCGGGGACATAAGGAACTACCTTTCTGATATTTTCTTCCCACGCTTTCATGTGATTTCTCCTTTAACCTGAAAATTACTCTGCTTTTTTTACTCCAAATTCTTCTGCTAATGCCTGAAATCCCGGCAGAGCTTTTACAATAGTGTCATATCCTACACAATAAGCGATACGGACATATCCCGGACAAGCAAAAGATGTACCTCCCACGACTAAAATATTATGTTTTTTCGCAGCTTCACAAAATTCCGTTTCTTCTGTTGGAGTTTTCATAAACAGATAAAAAGCCCCTTCTGGTTTCACACATTCATACCCCATAGAAGTTAAGCTGGTATAGAGCAATTCCCTATTTTTATTATAAGCTTCTACCTTACATTTCGCATGAATGCAGCGCGCAGCCACTCTCTGCATCAGAGAAGGAGCATTGACAAAACCTAAAATTCTGGTCGCCACATTCGCAGCCTTTCTTATCAGCTCACTGTCAGCAGCTTCTTTTGGAATCACTAAATATCCGATTCTCTCTCCCGGCAGAGATAAAGATTTGCTGAACGAATAACCCACGATAGTATTCTCATAATATTTTGTCAAGTAAGGCACTTTTATTCCATCATACACGAGTTCACGATATGGTTCATCTGATATCAAATAAATATGAATTCCATATTCTTTTTGTTTTCTATTTAAAATATCCGCCATCTTTTGAATGGTATCTTCTGTATAGACTACTCCTGTCGGATTATTCGGAGAATTTACTATCACTGCCTTTGTGCGCGCAGTGATCTTTTTTTCCATCTCTTCTAAATTAGGCTGAAATGTTTTTGTATCTGGAGCTACTACTATCAATTTCCCATCATAGTTAGCTACATAAGAACGATATTCTCCAAAATAAGGAGCGAATACTAACACCTCATCTTGGGGATTTAATAATGTCTTTAAAATTACATTTAATCCGCCAGCCGCTCCTACTGTCATAATAATATTATCTTCTGTAAATCTAGTATCAAATTTCTGATTAATGGATTCTGCGATCTCACATCTGACATCTTCATATCCAGAATTATTCATATATCCATGAATCAAGATACTATCTTCCTCTTCTAAAATCCCTCGAATCGCCTTTTCCACTTCTTGCGGCGCTGGTAAATTAGGATTTCCCAAACTGAAATCATATATATTTTCTGCTCCATAAATAGCAGCCATTCTCTTTCCTTCTTCAAACATGGCACGTATAGCAGAACTGTTCTCTACCATCTCTTTCATCTTATCCGCTATCACTTTCACTTAAGCCTCCCTTTTTTACAATATCAAACACATTTTATAGAAATTTCTTTCAATTTATGCTAATCTTAACAGAGATTTTTTTGGAAATCAATAGAACATTCTGTTAAAAATTGAGAATTTTTTCTAAATTTATTAAAAACTTTTTTTAATATCTTTATGCCTCTTTTTTATTAAACTGCATATTATAAAATCCTGCATAAATTCCTTCTTGTTTCAATAATTGCTGATGTGTTCCTTCTTCTGCGATTCCATTTTCCGTGAGCACTAATATTTTCTCCGCATTTCTTATGGTAGAAAGTCTATGTGCGATCACAAAAGTAGTTCTATTCTTCGCTAACTTCTCCAATGAATCTTGTACTACCTTTTCACTTTCGTTATCTAATGCAGATGTAGCTTCATCGAAAATTAAGATGGGCGGATTTTTTAAAAAGACTCTGGCGATAGAAAGCCTTTGCTTCTGTCCTCCTGACAGTTTAATACCTCTCTGTCCGATATAAGTATCATATCCATCTGGCAATTCCATAATGAACTCATGTGCATTTGCATTCTGCGCTGCTGCCACAACTTCTGCTTCTGTAGCATTTGGTTTTCCATATCGAATGTTATCCATCACTGTTCCAGCGAATAAATATACATCTTGCTGTACGATTCCAATATTATTCCTCAAACTCTTCAATGTAACATCTCTGATATCAATGTCATCTATGGTAATCTTCCCAGAAGAAACATCATAAAATCTGGGTATCAAGCTGCACAGAGTGGATTTCCCCGCCCCAGAAGAACCTACTAAAGCAATGTACTGTCCTGCCTTTACCTTTAAATTGATATGAGATAATACCTCTTCTTTTGTTTCTTCATATTGAAAAGAAACATTTTCAAAACTGATATCTCCCTTTACCTGTTTTAATTCTTTTGCATCTTCCTTATCCATAATATCTGGATTAATTCTCATAATTTCTAAAAATCTTTCATATCCAGAAGCTCCATTTTGGAATTGTTCTGTAAAATTAATTAACTTCCTCACTGGTTCTGTGAAATTATTAATATATAACAAAAAGGTAATTAAATCTGTCACTAAAATAATATTCTTTGTCATAAACAGAGCACCTGATACAATGACTACTACTGTGATAAGAGTAGTAAATGCTCCTAATCCTGCATGATAAGCTCCCATATAGCGGTAACTCTCTCTTTTACTCTCAATAAATTTATCATTTCCCTGTGTGAATTTCTCCATTTCAATCTCTTCATTTGCAAAGGATTTCACAACTCGAATCCCAGAAAGATTATCTTCTATCTGAGCATTGATATCTGCTATTCTCGCCCTATTTTTCTTAAATGCCCTTTTCATTTTTTTATTAAAATAAAACGCATATCCTACCATGATAGGAATAATAGCAAATGCCACCAGCGCTAAATGCCAATTCACACTCAATAAAATAAAAAAAGAACCCAATAATTTTATAATAGAAATCACAATATCTTCTGGACCATGATGAAATAACTCACTGATATCAAATAGATCATTGGTCACTCTTGACATAAGCTGTCCGACTTTTTGATTATCATAAAAACTAAATGACAATTTCTGATAATGCTCGAAAATTTCATTTCTCATATTATATTCCATTCGAGCGCCCATCATATGTCCATAATAAGCAATAAAGAAATTACAGTAGCATTCCAAAGCGATCAAACCAATCATAACCGCTGCTAATAACAAAATAATCTGAAATGCCTCATTCATCTCTCGATATATTACATCTGAAGTGATATAGCGAATAATCAACGGCAGAATCAAAGTAACTGCTGCACCTAAAAATGCAAAAAACATATCTGCCAAAAATAGTTTTTTATATGGTTTATAATAAGAAATAAACTTCTTCCATTTATTTTCCATATTTTCTCCTCTCCACAAAACATTCTTTTATCATACTTTACTTACCCCCTATCCTTCCCAACCCCTGAAAAATAGGAGAAAACACAAAGAAAGGCAAGTGACAGTCCACTTGTCCTTTCTATTTTCTCCTTATTCCTTTATCTTATATACTACAACAGTCTGAGCTGTCTTTCCAATCGCATCTTCTACCTGATAGGTGATGGAATATTCCCCCGGAATATTAGGATAAATACTTCCTTCTACTTTTATTTTATCAGAAATATCATTTCCACAAGTATCAAATGCTTTTACACCATCTAACAAATCGATGTCTTTTGCTACTTTTAATTCTGTATCCCTTGTAACTTCTATCGTAGGTTCTTTTTCATGCCAAGGATTCTCTGGATCAGGATCAGTCGGATCCCACTTGCTCCCTTTTGGAAGTTTTATCGCCTCTGGCTTTCCTAATGGTCCGGGATTCTCTGCATCATCATAGATCTCAATCCATGTCCCTAACTCACAATTATCATAGATCCACTTCGCATCTGCTACTGTCAATCGGACACAACCAGCAGACGCTATTGTTCCTAATTCATTATAATTTCTCACACTCACACTGTCTTTTGTCGGCTGTGCACTGGGAACAGAATGAAATAAAATATTCCCTGTTATCCATGTCGCATACTGTCCATAAACATCATGAATCAATCCCTTCATCTTATACTTCCCCTTAGAATCAAATTTTCCTAAAGGAGTTTCATAGCCTGTGGAACAGATCATCGCTTTATAAGGAACAGTATACTCTCCTTCTTCATCTTTTGTATAAATAGTCACACAATTACCCGTCCGATTAACTCTTATGTAATATGGATATGGATCGGCTGTTGTAGTTTCCGTTTCTGTTTCTGTTTCTATCGGCAAAACTGCTGCTCCTAAAGTAGCATCACTTTCTATCTCTTCTGTAAACCTTTGCTCAGAGTTTTCTTCTTTTGCAGATACAAGGAAATCTTCAAATACTCCCTGTTTCTTTTGCCACGCGACAACGAAAAGCAGACCTACCAGCACCAAAGAACTGAGTATGGAAATAGTGATAAAAAGTTTTTCTAAAAATTTCATCTATCCCTCTTTTGATAAATCGCTTCTAACTGACTCAATGCGATTTGTTCTCGATATAATTGTATAAATCTGGTATAATCATCATAAGTATAAGTTCTGTCAGAATTTCTGACGGTAAAGCGTAAAGGTTCTTTTTCTGTCTGCGTATCTGTGCTGTTAGAAGTGGAAGTGGAAACGGGAACAGAAGGAGTTTCTATATCCTCTCCCATATACTTCATCACTCTCTCTACATATGCCTGTGTTTCTTTAAACGGAGGCACTCCTCCATACTTTGCCACATTTCCAGCTCCTGCATTATAAGCAGCCAAACACAATTTTATATCTCCATCATAGCGATCTAACATTTGGGAAAGATATTTCGCTCCTCCCATAATATTCTGCTCTGGATCTTTGGGATCAGTCACTCCCAAGCCTGCTGCAGTTGATGGCATCAACTGCATGACTCCAACCGCCCCACAATGAGACACTGCATTTGGGTCAAAGTTTGATTCTGTCTTTGCCACTGCTTTTAATAAATTCACTGGAACTTGATATTTTTCCGAGGCACGGTTAAAAATATCGTCCATAGGTGTTGCCTGTGTGGATGTGCTAGTCTTACTTGTCTTTTCTAACATAGAGGCAAAATCTGTCTTTTCTGCCGCTACAGCACTATTGGACACTGTCCCTGCCACACTGCGATTATACAACTCCACTGCCTGTATCATTTTTTCTCCTTTCTGATTCTCATTTTCACGCTATTTTTAAGTCTATGAAAGCTGGATACTTTCTGAGTACTTTTATAACTATCACTTTTGTAAAAGAGCCGTCCACAAATAAAATGATATCTTGCTTCTCTCACCCAGCATAATTTTACCACAAACTCCTCTAAACATTCAATAGGATTATAGATCTTTTCCCTGTTTTTGACGACACTCCCCACATAGACCATAAAATACAGTTTTAGTATTATCCACTAAAAAGTCATGATGTTCTAAAATATGCTGTTCTATATTGCTTAAATATTCACATTGTACATGTAAAAGTTTTCCACACTGCAGACATTTTAAATGAAAATGCTCCCAGCATCTTTCCTGCTCATCTATATATTGATAACACGCTCCTGCTCCTTCTTCGATGAAATATTTTCTTAACACTCCCTGTTGTGTCAGCTTTTCCATATAGCGATAAACAGTAGTCCTTCCAACTTTCTCTCCGCTCTCTTTGAGGTATTCGGATACATCATCAATCGTGACATGACCGCTTTCACACTTTTTTAAATAAGAAAGAATCGCTTCCCGCTGTTTTGTCTTATACCCATTGTGCTCCACTATCTTTTCACCTGCTTTACCTACATGATGCTATTTCCATCTCTCCCTCATTATACTTCATAATGATTGGAAAAGCAATCTTTAAACACCCCTCTTCTTTCATAGAATTAGTTTCTTTTTTGCTGGGGAGTTGGATATCAAGTGGTTCACACGGAAAGGGAGATATTCCCTTGTCAGACGCGCTCTCGCTCCGTTCCAGACGTAGCGGTACTAAATTCGCCGTTCCGCTTCTTGCGGAACTGCTCATTAAGTGCCGACGTCTTCCAAGGGTCTGCCTAGGGAATATCTCCCTTTCCGTGTTACTTTCTGGACTTTTCTAGGAACGAGAATCCTTCCTCATTTACAATAGTACTTTTATTTTATGAACAAGGTAAGAACGCAAAAAAGCTTCCATTCTTAGAAAAGTTAAACTTTCACGCTTTATAAACTTGCCCATGATATAAACTAGCACAGGGAGGATACCATTCCAAAAGAAACCCCTTGGAAGACGTCAGCACTTAATGAACAGTCCTGTTAAGGGCTGTGAATTTAGTACTGCTACGTCTGGAACGGAGCGAAAGCGCGGTTTCGTTGGAATAGTATCCTCCCTGTGCGAACCTTTGTTTTTCTTGTACTCTACTTATCATTATATAGACTACTCATCACACACCAAAAGATAAAGGACTTTATACTCTTTCATTATACTTTAAAACATACAATCCGCTTACATTATTATAATATAGTGTATATTATAATAAAAGCCTTTTAAAATGATTTTTATTTCCACAATGCGAAAAGGCAGATAGCTCTCTACTATCTGCCTTCTTTCATCATTTTCTTTCATTTTTTTACTATTATCTGTTATAAAAATTCTCCCTTCACAATATAGAAGCATTTTGTTTTCTATAGGTATCATTATCCTTTTGATTTAGCTCACTTTCTACTTGAGCGAGTTGCTTTTTTAATTCCTTTATTCTTCCTTCATCTTCAGAAGCTGCCTTTATCTCTTGTTCTAATTGTTTCTTTTTCTCTTTCAACTTTTGAATTTCCCGGTCAACTTTATCTGTGCTCATTGTACATTCCTCTGACTCATTATTAGAACTAGAATCTTTTACTTTCTGCTGCCCTCTATTATCTTCTTCTGACATATCATCTTTTTTATTAGGATTATGATATAAAATCTTAGCCTTTCCATTCTTATCCTGTGTCAGTTGATATAGTCCATCAGATTCCTCTGTTGACTTCTTTTTACTATAAGAAACAGCAATATCTTCTTTCTTTTGACTATTTATATCCCTTTCCTCTTTTGCCTTTTGCACTTCAGGAAACTCCATTTTATAATTGTTATAATCACCATGAATCTTCACCGACATCATTTTGCCCTCCTTTAAATTTCTATTAGAATAATAGCTTATCTCTATCACTCTTTTCTTTTATCGGTTCATTATTGTCGGTCTTTCATTTGTTTGCTGTGAAATGTCTTTTGACTGCTGTGGAATGACAAGTAAAATACTCAAAACAAATGTCTTATCTTGAATTTCATAACTCATAGTTCCATTATATTTTTCTGCGACTGTTTTTATATTGGATAACCCTATTCCTATTCTACTAATTTTCTTTCCATCAAAACTATTCTTTATCTCCATTAGAATAAAATCCCCTTGTATATATCCTGACAATTCAATATATCTCTTTCTATTTTCAGGTATCTTCCTACAAGCATGAAGACTATTATCTAATACATTCGATAAAATAATGCAAAAATCTATATCATTTATAAAACAAGAAGATGGCAATACCAAAGAACATAATACCTCTATTCCCTCACTTTTCGCGATTCCCAATTTATTTTCAATTAAAATATCTAGTGTAGGATTATTGGTATGACATAGAAAAGACATCTCTATACTTTTATTATCCATATCATAAATATAGTTTAATGCCTGCTCCATCTTATTATGTTCTAAAAGTCCTTTTATAACAGTGATATGATTTTTTATATCATGACGAAATGATGTTGTTTTTTCATACCTGTCCTTAGCTTCATCAACATATTGATGTAAAATTGTGATAAATATTAAAAAACCTCTATAATTCTGATTGCGCAATACCTTCGCAGTCGCCATGCCATCTATTTCTTCCATTTGAATATCAAGAAACACAACATCTATTGTCTTCTTACATTCCAAAAGTTCTCTGCCACTCAAAAATTTTAAGATTGTTATTTCTATCTTTTTATTACGAAAAAATTTAGATACCATGTTTTCTATCTCATCTAACATATATTTCTCATCATCACAAATCGCTATATGAATCACTATACCACCTCTTTATTTGCCTGCTGAATATATTTTATTAAAAAAATCTGTGAATTATTTTCATTATAACATTACATTCTCTCTTTTACCATAATATTAACCCCTAAACCTGTTATTTTTCACTTTTTAATCCCTATTTTTTCGATTGAAAATCATAAAACCGATTCAAAAAATTTGTGAAAAGATTAGAAGAATACTTTGTTTTTGTTGAAAGATGCTGTTTTTTGCGATAAACTATATTGATATAATATTATCAGAAAGAAGGAATGTATATGGCAGAATATACTTTATACATAGATGAGAGTGAAACTTTTAACAATACAGGAAATAAGTATTTTGTTATGAGTGGTGTTATTATTAAGAATAGCAATTATTCGGAAATCGAAAATAAATTGAACCAGATTAAAAAAAAAATATGGAATAATGCACAAGGATGCGAAAAAAATATATTACATGAAAAAGATATTAACTTTGCGAATTTTCGTTTAAATTCAAAGCGGTTATCTGATATTCCAGCTTGCTACCATATATTCAAAGATAAAAATAAGGTACTGCTTTTGTATAATGAACTTTCAAAACTTTTTAAAAGCACACCTCTCTATACGATTGGTGTCTGTCAGAATAAGAGTGTCTTGTTTACACGATATGGAGAAAATAACCTTAATAATCAACTTACTATATCAATCCAATTATTGATTGAACATTATTGCCAATTCCTTATTATGAATAAAGCAACAGGAGCTATCTGTTATGAAGCGATGCAGCCAGAACAGAACGCTAAAATACAACAAAGAATATATGAATTAAAAGCATTGGGAACTATGTATTATTCTTCAAAAACAATACAAAATTATCTGCGTGATATACATTTTGTCCCAAAATCAGAAAACATGGCAGGGCTTCAGCTAGCAGACTTTGTTCCGAATACATTAGGACGATATGCAGCAATGATGAAGCCTAAGAATAGAGATTTTTCAAAAAGTGTCAGAAACAAACTATATGATGGAAATGGTGATAAAAGGTTTGGCTTTAAGATTTTAGCATAAAAATTTTTACAGGTAGTTGACTTTTCTGAATAATTGGATATAATAATATTAATGGGATTGTGGTTGCGAGGTGCTAATGAACTTTAGTTGACCGTTTACAAGACATTCCTTTCAATAGGCATGACAGTAGTAAGCAGCCTGTCGAACCCATTAAGAAAGATTTATCAGAGCCTTGACAGCAATGTTAAAGCTCTTTTGTTTTAGAATTTTTTGGATTCTTTTTATAAATAAGTAAAAAATTTAAGCGAAATTTTTTAGGCATCGGTATTTCCGACAATCTGCTTTTTCTCCCATAATTCTATTTTCTTAAATTCACACCTATAAAAATATTGCTCTATCTTTCATATTTCACATTATTTCATTAAACTATAAATAGCACTTTCAATAAAATATTATTCAGCCTTTCTATTCTATTATTATCATCAAACTCGCTTTTTACCAATTAGAACCGTCAATAATCAAGCGAAGGCAAGGAAGTATTCCATAAGAAGTCCCTTAGAAGACGTCGGCACTTAGCAAACAGCCCGAAAAGGGCTGTGCGCTTAGTACCGCTACGTCTGGAACGGAGCGAAAGCGCGGCTTCGCCTAAATACTTCCTTGCTGGAGCGCCCCCTTTTTGACTTTAAAGCTAAACTGTAACCTCAATCATAGTATTTCTTTGTCTATTTATTGACTTTCCTGTCGAAAATATGTTATACTTTTATCACTTCATCTATTTCTTTCACTTTTAAACTCGACTTTTATTATTTTTCTAAATATTTTTTCTAAAAGTCTTTTTTTTATAATATCTATAAATAAAGTTCTATTCTAATTTAAAAGGAGGCTTCTATATGAGAATTGTATCTGGTGAAAATCCAAATGTAACAAGAAAGTTTATCCGAAATATCTCAATCTCTGTTTTTGGTATTCTTCTTTTTCTCATTTTGGCATTTAATTCTATCTATACTATCAAAGAACAAGAACAAGCGGTTCTCATCACCCTTGGAGTGGCAAAGCCTGTCACTACTTCTGGACTGCATTTTAAAATACCGTTTATTCAAAATGTAAAAAAAGTGAATACCACCATTCAGGGCTTTTCACTTGGCTATGATCCTTCTACTAATTTAAATGAAGAAAGCGATTCTTTAATGATCACTTCCGACTATAACTTTGTCAATGTAGATTTTTTTGTTGAATACAGAATCGTCGATCCTGTAAAAGCACTTTTTGCTTCCGAAGATCCTGTTGTTATTCTAAAAAATATCTCTCAAAGCTGTATCCGTACAGTAATCGCTTCTTATGATGTAGATAGTGTGCTCACAACTGGAAAAAATGAAATTCAATCACTGATTAAAGAGAAAATTATAGCAGCTTTAAATATTCACGATATCGGTATCCAATTAGTAAATATCACAATACAAGATTCCGAACCACCTACCGCTGAAGTCATGGAAGCCTTTAAAGCAGTTGAAACAGCAAAACAAGGAAAAGAAACAGCCATTAATAATGCTAATAAATACAGAAATGAAAAATTACCTGAAGCTGCCGCAAATGTAGATAAAATTTTACAGGAAGCTGCTGTTGTCAAAGAACAGCGTATCAATGAGGCGAACGGACAGGTTGCTCGATTTAATGCTATGTATGAAGAATATATAAAAAATCCTCTTATTACGAAACAACGTATGTTTTATGAAACAATGGAAAATGTTCTCCCTTCTTTAAAGGTAATTATCAATGGAAGCGACGTTTCTGTTGATACTATTCTTCCCTTAGAGAGTTTTTTCAGCACAGATAGTTCTAATAAAGATAACAACACATTCAATATTTCACCAAATGAGGAGGGATTGGAATGATAAAAAAAATTGCTATTAGCATTGTTAGTTTTCTTATAGTCATTTGTCTTTTTTCTTCTATTGTAATCACACAAGAAAATGAATATAAATTGATCCGTGAATTTGGCAAGGTCAGTTCTGTCATCACTGAACCCGGAATCAGCTTTAAAATCCCATTTATTCAGACAGCAGATACTCTTCCTAATGAGATTCTCATCTATGATTTAGCAGCTTCTGATGTCATTACCAAAGATAAAAAAACAATGATTTCAGATAGTTATGTGCTCTGGCGCATTGATGATCCTCTGAAATTCGCACAGACCTTAAATTCTTCGATTAGAAATGCAGAAAGCAGAATTGATACTGTAGTCTATAATGCGATTAAAAATGTGATCAGCAGTTTATCCCAAAATGATGTTATCAGCGGAAGAGATGGAGAACTCACTTCAGCGATTATGCAAAATATTGGAGATACTATGAAACAATATGGCATCAACCTTCTCACCGTGGAAACAAAACAGCTCGATCTCCCATCTGATAATAAAGCAGCGGTCTATGAAAGAATGATATCTGAACGTGATAAAATTGCTGCTACTTATATCGCAGAAGGAAATTCAGAAGCCCAGATTATCCGCAATACAACAGACAAAGAAATTTCTATCAGCCTCTCCTCTGCACAAGCAGAAGCAGAGAAAATTAAAGCAGAAGGAGAAGCAGAATATATGAGAATCCTCTCTTCTGCCTATGCTGATCAATCCAGATCTGAATTTTATTCCTTTGTTCGTGCCCTAGATGCCGCAAAATCCTCTTTGACTGGTGGAAATAAAACACTCATTTTGCCCGGAGATTCTCCTATCGCACAAATATTTTTAGGAAAATAAAAGAAACAAAAAAAGCCCTTTTTATCATTAAGGGCTTTTTTGCTTAATAATCATCTCTTTTATCCTCTGGTATATAGCGTATAAAAATATGATTAAAAATATATGCACAAACAAATGCTATTAATCCAAATCCAAAGAACATAGCTAGAGCAAAAAATAAATAAATGCCTATTCCTCCCCCTATTAATATCAAAAGCAAAAGCAATGTCCATGGCATATGTTTCATAGAAATGATCAGGGCATTTTTTACTGTCTGCTTTATTGGATTCTCAAACTGAGCCTGTAGAGGAAAAATATAAATACAGGCACATGTGACCACTAAAGTAACACCTATCATAAAAGATAACAATAGTCTGCTATAAGCAGATGTTTGATTCATAAAAAAATAAATATCTGTTCCTAGAACAGAATAAACTAATATTATCCCTATCCACATAATAGTAGATTGCTTGAAGTTGATTTTAAAGGATTTCCAAAAATCTCGCCAGATATAGCCTTCTCTATCTCTCACTACCTTCATCATCACACAGATCATAGCCGTTGTGGAAGCCCCTATTGTCACAATAGGCAAACTAAATACTAACCAGATAATATTTAACCACAATACATCTACCATCTTCCCCATAAACCGGAAAAATGGATTATCCATATTAAATAATCTTCCCACTTTTATTCTCCTTTTTGAAATGTGTTTCATCATATACAAATCTGTTTATGTCTCACTTTCTAACCAATAAATCTTATTATAGTTCCAAAGCAGCCTACATTTTTTCGCATTCACCTTTTTACAATGTTTTCTAGGACTTTGAAAATTTAAAGCTTCCTGTTTTGGATATAAGGCTGTCACATATCCTCTATGAGTTTCTCCATTCTTATACGTATATTCTACCAAATCCCTATGTCTAATTCCTAATACATGGTCTGTTTTTGCCTTACTCTGTCTTCTCATAGGCTTAATCGTCCATTCTTTTATTTCACAGGTATCCGGAAGCAATCCGGTTATACACACCGCATCATTGCCATGTGTTTTTTCTATCCCCCAGTCTATCCTCTTGTTTGCCGTATCTCCCCCTGTAGTAAGAGATACCTTCCCATAGGACGATAATTGTTCCCTTAACCATTTCTTGCCTATCATCACATGCTGGGCATCGTTAAGGTTTTTATCATCCGAGGATTTTATGAAAGAAAAATACTTCTCCATATATAATTCTTCTTTCCCCTCTGTTTTCTGATGGCATTTTTCACACAAGGTAATGAGATTCCCTAATGT
>CAJUHN010000013.1 GCA_910585935.1 uncultured Lachnospiraceae bacterium
TTGGGAAAGAGAGGTTTTAATAATAGGATAAAAAGGTTGAATTGTAATTGTATATATATTAATATGTTTAAGGGGTGTTAATCAGATTAGGTAATAGGAGATATGAATGGATAATGTAGAAATTATTTTGAAAAATGTCGCGAGAAAGAATATTGAGAAAGTTTTTTTTAATAGCTTAGTATTTGATATAAAAAATATAATATCATCACATTTCTTTGATAAAGAGAAAAATGTGGATATGGAATATCAAAATGTAAAAAGTTTAAATAAATACTTTGATACTTCAGATGCAGGTAATCTCTATTTAAAAAAAGTTATTATAGGTACAGAGTTAGAAAATGTTTTAATTCTTATTGGTTGTGATGAGAAGTATGGTGATATTACAATTAACTTTGAAGAAGAACAGTTTGAAAATTTTAGTATTCAAGAGATAAAAGGTAAATTAAAAAATCTGATAATGTTTTTATTAAATATTTATAGAAATAATGAGATTGAGGAAATAACAATAGGTTATGAACCAGCGTATGATGAGGATAGAAAAATAATAGAAATAAGGCAGAGTAAAGTAATGATATTCAATGAAGGTACTTTTAAATCACCTATAACATTAATACTTTATAGCATATCTAAAAATATTATGACGCAAGTATGATCTTAATAAAATAATTTATTCTGATTTTCTGGTTCTAGTGTTTCAGAGCGACTGTTTTCCATGTTTTTATTTTCTGTATTGATAGTTTCGTTTTTTGTTCTAAATGGTGGTGTGTATTTACATTGAGAAAAAATAATTGATAAAAATATAAAAGGAGAAGAAGTTGTAGAAGGAAATGGGTTTGTAGTAAATACAAAAGGAGTATTAATAGAATATAGAGGCTTTGATAAATATGTAACAATTCCTAGAGAAATAAAGGGAATAACAATTACTTCTGATGAAGATTTTTCTTGCTTTGTTATTGATATTTGCTATAATATAGTAAGAACGAGTGATTTTAGTATACAGAAATGTAGAAAAAGAGGGGGAAGAAAATGGATAAAAAGATTAGTATAATTAAAAGTATTTAAAAAGTTAATGTTTGATTCTGTTATAAATCAATATTCTGTAAAAATTCCTTAAATTTATAAAAGTATATAGTGAAACAATTTTGATTTTTTGATGTAAAATAGATTTATTGTTTATAGTTTGAACAAAATTTTCTGATAAATAAGAAAAATATATTTATATTTAAAGAAAAATTTTGAATTATTAAAGATTTAATGGATATTAGTGATTAATTATCAGATTAGATAAAAGTAAAAACTAATTATTAGGGGGAATGGTCAAATGGGAATGAAAAAAATAATTAACTCTTATATTATGAAAAGAAAATATGAATTTATTTTTTTTGTTGTTTTATTTCGATTTTTAAGTAGTGTTTTAAGCTTTTTATATGTGCCAATTATTAATTATTTAGAAGAAAATGCGTTGAATAGAAATTGGCATACTCTTATAAAATATAGTCCGCTTCTTATCTGTTATATTTTGTTCTTTATCGCATTTCAGTATTTAGGACAATTTCCCGTACAAAAATTTTTTATAAAAATGTTGCAGAATATAAGAGAAGTTTATATTAAAAAGTTATGGAAGATAAATCCTATTGAGATAGAAGATATAGGAGATGAGCAATATTTATTAGGATATAATAAGCTTTCTGATTGCAAACAATATGTGAATTCGGTGGTAGAATTTTGGATTTCTGCGATAATGTTAGTGCTTACTGTTATTTATATTATTGTATTTATGAGTCCTATTTATGTGATTATTATTTTAGGATTGATAGCAATCATGTTTTTTATGTTCGTTATGTTAAGTCCATTAGAAGAGAAACAGGAAATGGTATATCATCAAGAAAAAAATAATATTTCTATGATTAATAATATGATGCAGGGTGTAGATATCATAAAATCATTTTTTATGCAGGAAAAGATGTTGGGTTTATTTCATGAGAATACTATACAAATAGCAAAGTTAGAGCAAAAACGCTATCATTATTCTATTTATATGGAAGTATTACAACAGATAATACAATGTGGAATTATGATTTTGCTTCCTTTTGGAACAGTATTTTTAGTATCTAAAGAGAAAATGGGGCAGGGGGTTATTCTTGTTTCTTCTTACATATTTTTCTTTTTGATGAATCAGATTAATTCTATGATTAATCATTTTGGAACAATAAAACAAATAAATGCGACTGTTAATTTCATGGATAAAGTATTCAAACAGACAGAACAAGAGGACAAAAATGAAGAGGAAATTAGAACAAAGGAATCTTTAATTCTAAAAGATATAACGATTGCTTATGGAGAAAAAGAAGTGATAAGGGATTTATCATATGAATTTCCTATGAATGGGTTTCTTTGTATTAGTGGAGAAAGTGGAAAAGGAAAAAGTACGTTAATTAAATTTTTGTGTGGCTTATTACCATTAAAAAAAGGGAAAGTCTATTATGGAAAGAAAGAGATAGGAATGAGAGAATTACAAGAAATAGTATCATATGTTCCACAAAGTGTACTCGCTTTTCCCATGGATATCTATGAAAATATAGGAATGGCAAGAAAGGGAGATTATAAAAAGGAAGAGATTAATCAGATATTAAAAGATATTTGCAATAAATATAGTGAAGAGATAATAAAAATATTAGAAGAAACGAAAGATGCCACAAAACTTTCAGGAGGGCAAAAACAGCTTATGAATATTGCAAGAGCTGTGTATAAAAATGCGAATATAGTGATTTTAGATGAACCAACCGCATCGTTAAATAAAAATCTGATAGAGAGTTTTGTTGATTTTTTAATAACACTTTCTAAAGATAAGTTAGTGATAGTGGTAACGCATGATAATCAAGTGATAGAAAAGGCAGGTATTCATATAAAGTTGTAGTAGTTATTTTTGAAATTATTTTGTATGTTAAGGGAATATTTTTTATTGATGGAAAGCAATTTATATGAAAGTTAGTGGCTTTGCTTTTTATTGTGAATGGATAAAAACAAATTGTGTAAAGAAAAGAAGAGAGTTGAAAGATGATTGGGTGATGGATATGAAAAAGTTATGGAATATGTTGGATAAAACTTCATGGAAGGCGGTTTTATATTTTATAATAGCCTCAATTGCTATTTCTATTAGTGGGACAAGTACATCTATGATCGCAAAATATTCAGTTAATGGATTACTATATCATGATGATTCTGCATTTATTATCATAAGAAATTTATTGGTTTTATTAATAGTCAGTATTCTGATTGTAATTTTATTCCGAAGATTTGGCTATGCGGAACTTATGAAGATACGAGTGAGTTTGGAAAATAAAGTATTCAAATCTGTATTATGCAGAAGAGTAGACGAACAAGAACAAGTGAATAATGGTCAAATTATTTCTAATATTACACAAGATGTAAAAGTAATCATCAGTTTTTTGGAATCTGATTTGCCAGAGGTAATAGAAGCACTGGTAACAGCTTTGATTATGTCTATTATTGTTTTATATTATAATTGGATTATATTTTTATTGGTATTAGGATTATCTGCTATATCTTCCTGTTCGATATTTTTTTCAAAAAAGATGTATCAATTTGATCAGGATATATTAAAGCAAAATGATAGAGGAAATACTTTATTAATACAATTATATCATTCTAGTGCGATTTTACATATGTATCTTGGCACAAAAAAGATGATGGAAGAATATAAGAAAATAGCAGCTTCTATATCAGAATCGGAGATAAAAAAAGTTAAATTATCCACTATGTTTTATCTTTTAGCAAGTACTTCTAATCTTTTGAGGGAATTAACGGTGATTATATTAGGACCATTATTAGGAGGATTTGATATAGGAACAGTTTTAGCGATGTTAAATATCACCAGTTTTATGGCAGATATAATTCCTGCTATAAGTGATGCGGTATTAAAATTTAGTAAGATGTCTGTTTCTTGTGATCGATTATATCCAGTAATCAATAGTAAAGAAGAAAAATTAGAGGAATTATCCGATTCATATACAGAGGTAGAAGAAATAGTTTTAAGAAATGTATCTTATCACTATGATGAAACAAATGGATTTGACAATATGTCATTATGTTTTAAAAAAGGAAAAATTCATATTATATCTGGCATGATAGGGGCGGGAAAAACAACACTTCTAAAAAATATATGTGGTCTATTAATACCGGAAAGGGGAGAAATAAGGGTTAATAATCAGACAATGGATGCCATAAGTCTTAGACAAATAGTTTCCTATGTGGATCAAAAGTCAACTATATTAAATGGAAGTATTATGGAAAATATCTCATGTTTTGAGGAAAGACCAGAGAAGCAAAAAGTATATCTTTTATTGGAGAAATTAGGGTTATCGAAGTGGGTAGAAGGACTTGAGAAAGGGATAGATACTATTTTAGATAGCGAAGATGAGAATCTGTCAGGAGGACAAAGACAGAGGATAGCAATAGCGAGAGCGCTTTATCAAGAGAAACCTATCATAGCGTTAGATGAGCCTACAGCATCTTTAGATAGTGAAACAAAAGAGCAAGTAATTGATTTATTAGAACAGGTTAAAGATAATCATATAGTAATTATTATTACACATGATACCTTTTTACTTAATAGAGCTGAGTTTGAATGTAAGATGTAAAGGATAGTTTGGGGATAGTGTATGGGAATAGTTAAGAAGATAATATGAAAATAATATTATGGTTGGGTTGTATAGGTTAGATTTACGTTGTATAGATTAGATTTACATAGATATCAAAGGTTCGCTCAGACAAGAAAGTATTCCAACGAAGCCGCGCTTTCGCTCCGTTCCAGACGTAGCGGTACTAAATTCGCTGAACCCTTGTGGGTTCGCTCATTAAGTGCCAACGTCTTCCAAGGGGCTTCTTTTGGAATACTTTTTTGTCTGAGCTAGTTTATCGGCTGTTCGGAGAAGAAAGATTAGAAATTAAGATTACATGAATGAGTTGATAAATATATGAAAGTATTTGTCATTTAAAGATAAATAGTTCTTCAATAGGTGCATCAACTGCCCTTGAAATATCAATCGCTAATTTTAGTGATGGATTGTATTGAGCTTTTTCCAAACGCATAATGGTTTCACGGCGCACTCCAACTTGTGCGGCTAACTGTTCTTGAGTTAGTTCTTTTAATTGTCTATATTTTTTTAGTCTACATTCAAACTCTGGCATATCTATTCCTCGCTTTCCTCTAACTGCTCATCATGGTCATAATGATATAATAGAAATTCGCTGAGGAATACTTCAAGTGCTAAGGAAAGGGCAACAATAATAATATATGCAATAAATGTATATTCTAAATTTCCTATAAGTTTGCCTTGTCCTAAGATTAAAGTGGCAATAAAAATAATAGTTAATGATGTTTTATTTGCTAAAAAATGAGCTTTCATTTTATTTTCTTTGTATCTCTCGTCCATAAATGTATTGGATAACTTCCCTTCATAGAAAAAACCAAAAAATCCAAAAAACATAAAAAATACAAAAGGAAAGATGGTTTTATCTATACTATAAGTCCAAAAACCCATAAATCCAAAGCAGCCAAAGAACCCTAAAAAACCCAATTTTGGATTAATTTTTCGGGTTAATTGTGTAGATATCACGTTGTTTTTGTTTGTAATAATAGCTTGTATCAATAATACTACAAAATATAAGATATATAATGCAAGAAGAATACCTGAAATAATCATAGGAAGGTCTTGTATCTGAAAAATATATTCAGATAAATCCATTGGTACAATAAATCTTGATTCATTGAAAACTATGGTATACCATGTAGATATTCCCATAAACAGAGCACATATTATGCCAAGGAAAATTGTAATTTTAGTCTTAGTTTTTTTCATAATTAATTCCTCCTAAATGAGATGTATTTATATCTTTATAGGATAAATATATCACTTTTAGATTCTTATGTCAATAAGAAAGATACAAATATATCACAAAAATTATCAGAAATAGAAAAGTTGATGTAGAGAAAACATACATCAACTTTTGAACATTCATTTAGTTTTATCAGACAAATTAGAAAAACAATTTAAACTGCAAGAAATACATAAAATTTTTAGCTATAAATTTAATTCACAATATCTTTGTAATCTTCAGAATTTTTTTCAAACCAGTGGATAGCATAAGAACAGGTTAAAACAGCCTTTTTCTTCTGCTTGCGCAATTCGTCCACTAATTCTAACATAAGCTGATTAGCAATTCCTTGTCCACGTAGAGAATCATCTACAAAGGTATGATTGACATCGACAGTATTTTCATCGATAGAAGGGAAAGTGACTTCTGCGATAAGTTTATTTTCTGTATTATATAATGCGATTTGATTTTGAGAATGAATATAATTCATAAGTTTGACCTCCAAAAAATAAGAATAAAATTCACTTGAATGAACAGTTTCCTACCATTTTATAGTAAATTTATTGTAAGTTATAGTAAATACTTTGTCAAGAGAGAAAGAAAACAGATTCCTATTTTAACTCCTAAAATCAGTGATTCCCACTCCTTCCACGGAAAACTCAAAGAAACATCACCATGTCTTTTATAAACCAGAACAGCCAATAAACTAGCTTGTGCAAGAAACTATTCTAAAAGAAGCCCCTTGGAAGACGTTGGTACTTAATGAGCAGTTCCGCAAGAAGCGGAGATGCGAATTTAGTACCACTACGTCTGGAACGGAGCGAGAGCGCGGCTTCGTTAGAATAGTTTCTTGCACAAGCGGAAACCCTAATCCTAATACCCCCAAAATAACAATATAGCCAAATAGCAACAAATTTTTCTTTTATTCTTATGATTTTGGATTGAAACAAAAGCAAATAGATGGTATGATAACCATAAGTAACAAATTTTACATGATTTATTTTTAACTTCATTTTATTTATATAAATCTATAAATCAAGGCAACAGCTACACCGAAATTAGTATAGAACCGAATATAGATTTTTATCAAAAATAAAAAAGATGGATAGGGAAATCCTATTCACAGAAAGGGTGAAATATGGATAAAAAGTTACCAAAGTCAATGGAAGAAATGATTAAAAATGTGAGAGAAAAACTTGGAAATGAAAAGAAGTTAGGAGATATGTTTGAGAAGTGCTTTACAAACACATTAGATACTACTGTAAAACATATGGAAGATGGAACGACTTATGTTATCACTGGAGATATTCCTGCTATGTGGCTGAGAGACAGTGTATGCCAGTTAAGACCTTATCTGATTTTAGCAAAGGAAGATGAAGAAGTGGCAGATACAATAGAAGGGCTAGTAAATCGTCTATATCGCTGTATTCAGAGTGATGCCTATGCAAATGCGTTTAACGAAAAAGGCGATGGTATGTGCTGGGAAAAAGATGAAACGGATATGGGACCATATATTTGGGAAAGAAAATATGAAATAGATTCTCTTTGCTTCCCGATACAGTTAAGTTATTTGTTGTGGAAAAATACAGGAAGAACTTCTCATTTTAATGAAGACTTTAAGAAAGCAGTATCTATTATACTAAATGTTTGGAGAACAGAACAGAATCATGAAGCAAATTCTCCTTATCGGTTTATCAGAAAGAATTGTTATTTTACAGATACTCTATCTAGAGATGGAAAGGGAAGTTTTGTAAAACCGAATATTGGAATGACATGGTCTGGTTTTAGACCGAGTGATGATGCTTGCGTATATGGCTATTTAGTGCCTTCTAACATGTTTGCAGTTGTCGTATTAGAATATATCGCACAGATAGCAGAACTTGTCTTAAAAGACGAGAAATTAAAGGAAGAAGCACTCAGTTTTTCAAAGGAAATCAGAGAGGCGATAGAGAATTATGCTGTGCTAAAGAATTATGAATTTGGCAAAGTTTATGCATATGAAATAGATGGATTCGGACAATATTTATTGATGGATGATGCAAATGTTCCTAGTCTATTGTCTATCCCTTATTTAGGATACGTAGATTTTAAAGATGAAGTTTACCAAAATACTAGAAAAATGATTCTGAGTGAACAAAATCCTTATTTTTATAAAGGGACAAAAGCACAGGGCATCGGAAGTCCACATACCCCTGTCAATTATATTTGGCATATTTCCTTGGGAATGCAGGGGCTAACTTCTGATGACAGGGAATATAAAAAACAGATTTTAGATACAATCGCAGCAACAGATGGTGGAACAAATATGATGCATGAAGGATTTCATGTAGACCAACCAGAGAAGTTCACAAGAGATTGGTTTTCTTGGGCAAATGCAGTATTTTGTGAATTAGTGTTGGATTATTGTGGATATAAGGTGGAAAGATAGTTTTTTAGATATTTACTGTATTTAAAAGGAGTATTTTTAATATGGCAGAGTATTTAGAAAGCGGTATGGAAATGGAGGATTAAAAAAATGAAAAAAGCACATATTATTTCACATACACATTGGGACAGAGAATGGTATTTACCTTATGAAAAACATCATATGCTGCAAATTGAACTGATGGATACATTATTAGATACTATTGCGAGAGATGAGAACTTTAAGAGTTTTCATCTAGATGGACAGACAATTATGTTAGAGGATTATTTACAAGTTCGTCCAGAGAGAGAAGAGGAATTAAAAAAGGCGATTCGAGAGGGAAAGATTCAAATCGGACCTTGGTATATTTTACAAGATGAATGGTTGACATCAAGTGAGTCCAATGTGAGAAATTTCCAGATGGGAGCGAAGGACTGCAAAAAATATGGAAGTCGCTGTGAGGTGGGATATTTTCCAGATTCCTTTGGAAATATGGGACAAGCACCGCAGATTTTAAGAGAAGCAGGAATTGATACGGCTGTATTTGGACGTGGAGTGAAGCCTACAGGATTTAATAATGAAGTATCAGATAATGGATTTGAGTCAAAATATTCAGAGATGTATTGGGAAGCTCCAGACGGGAGCAGCGTGTTAGGAATTTTATTCGCAAATTGGTATAGCAATGGAATTGAGATTCCAGTGAATGAAAAAGAAGCAAAGGCATATTGGGATAAGAAATTAAAGGATGTACAAGCATATGCTTCTACAGATGATCTACTTTTTATGAATGGATGTGATCACCAGCCAGTACAGACCGATATAGGAGAGGCGATTCGCGTAGCTTCTTCTTTATATCCAGAGATTTCTTTTATACATTCTGACTTTCCTTCTTATATTGAAGCTGTTAAGAAAGATTTGCCAAAAGATATGGCAGTTATTAAAGGGGAACTCAGAAGTCAACATACAGATGGCTGGTTTACACTCGCAAATACGGCTTCAGCTAGGATTTATTTAAAACAGATGAATCAGCGGTGTGAGATGTTATTTGCAAAAGTAGCAGAACCACTTTGTACAATGGCAGCGGCATTTGGAAAGGAATATCCACATCATTTATTCACTTATGGATGGAAATTGTTGATGCAGAACCATCCGCATGATAGTATTTGTGGATGTAGTGTTGATGAAGTTCATAGAGAAATGGTGACTAGATTTGAAAAGGCAGAACAAGTAGCACTTCATATTATAGATGAAACGATGAATTATTTTGCAGATAGAATCGATGTTTCTTGCTTTAAGAAATATGGAGAGGAAAGTGTTGCCTTTTTTGTGGCGAATCCAGCAGGATATCAGAAAAAAGGTGTGGTAGAAGCGATTATTCCAGCGAAAAAGTTTTATTTCAATGATTGTGGCGTATGGGAAAGTATTCGTATGTCAAGAGAGATAGTTTTGCCAAATTATAAGATTATAGATTCTGAGGGAAATATATTAAAAGGAAAAGTGACTGTATTACCACATGGATTTGATTATGATTTGCCAAAAGATAAGTTCCGCCAGCCATTTATGGTGAGAAGTGTAAAAGTAGTCTTTGAAGTGGAAGAGATTCCTGCATTTTCTGTGGCTGCATTTGCATTAGTAGATGAAAAAGTATTACAGATTGAAGAAAAGGAAACAAAAGCTCTTTTAAAACAAGATGGAACGATTGAGAATGAGTTTATTCATGTGAAAGTAGAGGAAAATGGATCTCTCACTATTACAGAGAAGAAGAGCGGACGAGTTTATCAGGAATTAGGTATTTTAGAAGACTGCGGCGATGTAGGAAATGAATATATCTATGGTACTTTAAAGAATGATGAAGTGATTACTACAAAAGATGCAAAACCGAAGATTGAAATAGAAGAACAAGAAGATTATAGAGTAGTTGTGAGAGTGGAACATAAGATGTGGATTCCGAAGTCGGCAGATGATATTCTTACAGAAGAGATTGCGAATTTAAGAGGATTTAACTCAAGAAAGGCAAAGAGAAGTGAAGAAAAGATAGAGATGCCAGTGACTGTTTGGTATACTGTCGAGAGATTGAGTGAAGCGGTGAAGGTGAAGGTAGAATTTGAAAATCAGGCACTTGATCATAGAATTCGTGTGTTATTCCCGACAAAAATTAAGGCAGAGGTACATTATGCAGATTCTATTTTTGAGGTGGCGAAGAGAAAGAATGAGCCTGAAAAAGAGTGGCAGAATCCTTGTAATGCAGCTCATCAACAGGCATTTGTCAATATTCATGATACAGAAGGTGGTATCACGATTGCAAATAGAGGATTGAATGAGTATGAAGTATTGAGAGATGGAGAAAATACTATCGCGTTGACAATTCATAGAGGTGTGAGAGAATTAGGCGATTGGGGTATTTTTATGACACCAGAAGCACAGTGCTTAGGGCACAGACAAGTAGAATTTGCAGTGATCGTGCATGATGGAGAGAATTTATATCATTCCTATCAAACTGCTTATGATTTCCAGAGAGAAGTTGTAGTAAAAGAGATAAAAGGGAATATTTCTTCTATTGCGCCGAAGTTTGAGTTATTAAAGGCAGAACATGGAGATGCTATTATTTGGTCTTCTTTGAAGATGAGTGAAGAAACCAAAGATGTAGTGTGCCGATGGTATAATGTATCAGGACAGACAGAAGAATTAGAGATAAATTCTCCTTATGTGCTTTATCGTACTAATTTGCTGGAAGTTGTTAATAGAGGAAAGATAGAAGGAAAGATAGAAATTGCACCTTATAAGATAGTTAGTATTGGAATGAAATAGAATAAGGATAGAGAAATTTAGTAGATAGGTATTATATGGGATGTATTAGGGGGGAGTTGAGTTTTATAAGTCCCGCTTAAGCCAAGGAACTATTCCAACGAAGCCGCGCTTTCGCTCCGTTCCAGACGTAGCGGTACTAAATTCGCAACCCTTATCAGGGCTGCTCATTAAGTGCCAACGTCTTCCAAGGGGCTTCTTATAGAATAGTTCCTTGGCTTAAGCTAGTTTATTGGCTCGGCTAGGGTTTGATGCTTGTGTTTATGGCACGTAAAGGTTTTTTTAAGAAACGTGTTGCGACTAAAAACACGGCAATTTCACAAAATTAGTTTGAATGAATTTAAAGTCGATTCTAATCAGCGCGATAAATCGGAAGTTTGCAGAAGGGGATTGATATGAACATTGTTATAAGGAAAATTGAAAGTAAAGATTATATATCTGTAGCAGAAATCTAGCGTGATATGTTGGGCAGTTTGTCGGAAACTGATGAAACTGTCATCAAAACATTTGAGAAGATGAAAGGCGATAACCGCTACAGCACATTTGTTGCTGATGTGAACAAGATTGTCGGTTTTGTTACGGTCGTTGAAACTTTAGCGATTGACCAGCCAAATGGATATATTAAAATAAATGGACTTGCCGTTTTGCCTGAGTTTCAGCACTGTGGTATCGGTAAAATGCTGATGGAACGTGTTGAAAGATTGGCAGACGAACGAAATATTTCGCTTATTGGTCTTGCATCAGGTTTTCAGCGAATAGGTGCGCACGAGTTTTATGAACGCTTGGGCTATCAAAAATTGTCGTTTTATTTTCGTAAGAGAATATAGGGAATTATTATTAGGAAATTGTTTGGAAAGAAAGTTTCCGTTTTAGACATTTTAACGAATAATTTTGTAAAACAACTTTTAGTAGCACCGATCTGCAAAGGGTGTAATAAGGTAGGTTAATTATTTGATAGAGGAAATAGTAAAAAGTTCTTAGATGAATTAAGAGTAAGAAGAGGGATTGTAAAAAAGACTATATTATAATATTTCATGAAATTTTGGAAGAGATATGAAATAGAATAATATAGTTTTTTTAGTTTTTAAGGGGTAATTTGGAATTCTTTTACTATGAGATTTGTTTGTTTTGCTTTTTCTAATAGATATTTATATCTTTTTTGTGCAGCATTTACTTCATAGATGTAACAATCGATTAAATCAGGATCTACAACATTCTCAAAGTTGGAATAGGCAGAAGCCAAGGCACATTTTGTCTGTTCGATTTCAGATAATAGATATTTTTCTTCATAAGCGAGAGCTAATTCTTCTCTTTTCATATTCCTGATTTCTTCCTTTCAATCATCCTTTTATGTTATGATTCTTTTCTCTTTACAAGTATAGTCCTAAAATTGGTAATTTATACATAGAATGGAAAGGGGGAGGGATAAATTTGGAAAATAATATTTTAATTGGAATTATGATTATTAGCGGTCTGGTACTTATCATTTCTACTTTATTTTATTATCCAGGATTTTTAAAAAAATTATTAATGAGATTACTGTTAGGGGTAATCAGCATCACAGGAACGAATTGGATTTTAGCGATGTGTGGGATTGGAATTTATGTCGGAATTAATGCGCTTTCTGGACTCACTTTAATGTTATTAGGAACACCGGGATATCTTTTATTATATGCGATAGAAACTTACTTCACTTATCAATTATAGTTTCCTTTTTTTACTGTAAAAAGTAGTTGAACTATTTTTTATATTATTGCCTATTATAGCGAAATCCGCTTTTCATAAATTAGGAAAGCTAAAAAGTAGCGTAGGGAAGGAAGTAGTTCCAAAAGAAGCCCCTTGGAAGACGTTGGCACTTAATGAGCAGTTCCGTTAGGGACTGCGAATTTAGTACCATTACGTCTGGAACGGAGCGAAAGCGCGGCTTCGTTGGAATACTTCCTTCCCATAGCGACCCTTTGGTATTAAAGTAAGCTAAACAACAACTATTCCATAAATTTAATAAAGTAAATGGAAGTTTACAGCACAAGATTTTTACGTTATACTAAAGAAAATAAATTTTCTTAATAAGATACAAGAGAGGTGGGAGATGGGGTATTTATTGCTTATTTTATTGCTGATAATCAGTATGTGGTATGATATTACATCATGGAAAATTCCAAATATTTATATTATTATAGGATATATATTAGGTATAGGAAAGATGATATTAGAATGGGGGTGGAAAGGAATTGTGCTCTTTATGATTGGAAGTTTTTTGCCAGTCATTTTGCTCATATTTTTACAAAAGATAGGTATTATTGGAGGGGGTGATATAAAATTATTTTCTGTCATCGGGGGATATTGTGGTAGAGAGTTTGTTCTATTTTGCATGTTATATTCTTTCTTAGCAGGCGCAGTTCTAGCGCTTTTGCTCCTTACTTTTAAAAAAAGTTTCAGAAGACGATTCCAGATATTTTTTAATTATATTAGTGCTGTAATTTATACAAAGACTTTAGTTCCTTATTATGAGGTGGAAAGAGATAAATATGAAGGTGTGATGCATTTTTCTATTGCGATTTTGATTGGGACAGGGATTTGTTTTTATCGATATTATAAATTGTTATAGGAATGATTATAGGCAGAAAGTAGATATCTTTGAAGAGAAATGTTTCAAAAGGGAGGAAAATGAAAAAGGTATTAGGAATTTTGGATGCACAGGAAGTTTATATAAAATATTTTGTTCAGTATTTAAAAGAGGAAAAGAGGATAGGATTTGAAGTACAGGCTTTTACAAAGGCGGAGAATCTCAATAGGTTTTTAGAGGAAAATGAAATGGAAATTTTATTACTTCCTTTTATAGAATTTCAGAATCGAGAGGTATTAGGGAAAGAGATATTGAGGGAAAAAGTCAAAAAAGTATTTTTATTGGCAGAGGAAAAAGAAGAAAAATCAGAAGAATATCCTATAATTTATCGATATCAGCCAATGAGGAATTTACTGCAGGATATATTTTCCTATTATAGGGAAGGAGAGGTAGAAGTACGAACAGAAGATTCTAAAAAGGAGGAAGGAAAGCTGATTTCTGTCTATTCTCCAGTAAAGAGATGCCAAAAAACGATATTTTCTCTTATTTTTTCTAGAATTTTAAATGAAAGGGAAAGTGTTTTATATCTGAATTTGGAAGAGTATTCAGGATTTTCAGAGATTTTTGGGAAAGAATATGAGGCAGATTTAGCAGATATTTTATATTATTGGAAGGAAGGGAAAGATTGGGAGGAACAATTAAAAAATAGTGTGGAAAAGTGGAAAGAACTTTCTTATATACCGCCTGTGAGGTGTCCCTTGGATATTAGAAATATGACAGGGAGAGAATGGAAAGAGTGGTTTTGTTGCCTTTTGAAAAAGAATATGTTTTCTTATATTGTATGTGACTTTGGAAATGGATTTTTGGAGATGGAACAAGTATTGGAAGTTTCAGATAGAATTTATATGCCAGTTAGAAAAGATAAGATATCAAAAGCTAAGATAGAAGAATATGAAAAGTATTTAGATATCTGTGGATGGGAAAATCTGAAAGATAAAATCTATAAGTTCAGTGTAGATGTTTTGAATGATTCAGAACAAGAAGGCTTAGATATGGAAGAATTTTATCAGGGAAAGTTCGGTTCTATGGTGCGGACTATGTTGAAAAAAGAGGATTGTAAGTTTGAAATATAGATATGGAAGAGAGATGATAGATTTTATGATTTCATGACAGGAAAGAAAATAGGAAAGTATAGGGAAAAGGAATGATAGAGGAGCTAAGAGAAGAAGTTTTGAAGCGGTTAGATATTTCAAGAGAAGTAAAAGATGAGGAGATATTGGAATGTATTGACGAGGTGATTACAAAAAAGAGCAGGGAAGAATATTTATCATTGAGTGTGAGAAGACAGTTGAGAAAAAATATTTTTGATTCTTTAAGAAGGCTGGATATTTTACAAGAGCTGTTAGATGATACAGAGATTACAGAAATTATGGTAAATGGATATCAGGATATTTTTGTGGAGAGAAAGGGAGAAATGGAACGAGTGGCATTGCAATTCGCATCCAAAGAAAGGTTGGCGGATATTATACAGCAGATAGCATCTAAAGTGAATAGAAGAGTGAATGAAGCCTCTCCGATTGTAGATGCTAGGTTAGAAGATGGTTCTAGAGTCAATATTGTTTTAGATCCAGTAGCGATGAATGGTCCAATTGTCACTATCAGGAAATTTTTTAAAGAAGCGATTACAATGAAACATCTGGTGGAATGGCAAACGATCACACAGGAGACAGCAGATATGCTAAAAGAGATGGTAATTGCAGGATATAATATTTTTATCTGTGGCGGTACAGGTTCTGGAAAGACCACTTTTTTAAATGCGATGTCAAATTTTATCCCTTCTAAGGAAAGAATTATCACAATTGAAGATAGTGCAGAATTACAAATAGCAAGAGTTGAAAATCTGGTGAGAATGGAAACTAGAAATGCGACGACAGAGGGAGTGGAAGAAATAAGGATAAGAGATTTAATAAAGGCGAGTCTGCGCATGTATCCTAAGAGAATAATATTAGGGGAGGTGAGAGGGGAAGAAGCGTTTGATTTATTGCAAGCGATGGGAACTGGGCATGATGGATCGATGTCTACAGGACATGGAAATAGCTGCAAGGATATGTTACAGAGGCTGGAAACTATGGTTCTTATGGGGATAGAGATGCCAATCTTGGCGATACGAGGGCAAATTGTATCTGGAATTGATATTTTAATTCATTTAGGAAGGCTTCGGGATAAGTCTAGAAAGGTATTGGAAGTAGCGGAGGTTTTGCCTTTAGAAGATGGGGAATATCGGATAAATGTTTTATATTCTTTCCAAGAAAGGGGAGAGGAAAAAGGGAAGGTAATAGGAGAGTTGGTGGGTAGCAGAGGGAGGTTAAAGCAGATTCAGAAGTTAAAAAATGCAGGTATATATTGGGAAGAATGGGGTGCTGATGAAAATAAAGAGGGAAAGTAAGGTTAAAAATCAGTGTGATTATCAAATTTATAAATTCAGTAAAAAGGAATGGGGGCAGTATATTTTTTCTGGGTTGGGGATTATATTAGGGATTTCCTATTTATTTTATGATAATTTTTGGGTGGCTATCTGTTTTATTCCGGGAATGTATTTTTATCTTCAGTATTGCAGGCAGATCTGTAAAAAAAAGAGATTAGAGAAGTTAAATATTCAATTTAAGGAAGGGCTTTTAGCGCTCACCGCATCTTTACATACAGGGTATGCGATAGAAAATGCTTATCAAGAAGCATTAGAAGAAGTATCTTCTCTCTATGGGGAAGATTGTTATATGGCACAGGAATTTTCCTATATGATTCATCAAATGTCTGTAAAAAAGACAGCAGAAGAAGTGATGGAAGATTTAGGGAAAAGAAGTGGAATAGAAGATATTAAGAATTTTTCTAGTGTTTTTACGATAGCTAAAAGGAGTAATGGCGGATTGAGTAAAATCATGGATAGAACAGCAGAAATGATAGCAGAAAAGATTGAAATTCAGCGCGAAATTCAAACTATGATTCAGGGAAAAAAATTAGAAAAAAATATTATGAGTTTAGTTCCTTTAGGAATGATTATATATATGAGAATTAGTAATCCAGGTTTTATGGATATTTTATATTGTTCTATCGCTGGAAGGATTTTGATGACGGTATGTTTGATTTTATATGGAATAGCCCTTTGGATAGCAGAGAAAATAACTAAAATTTCTATTTAGGGAATGAGGGAGAAAGCGAGGGAAAATTTATAGGATATCTTTTATTAGCAGCAATTATAGTCGGAGCAGGAGTTTTTATTTGGAAAACAGAAATTCCTTTTTTAGAAAAAATTCTACTGACGAATCAATATAAAGAAGCTTTAAGATATATAAAATCTGATAGAAATTTTGAAAAAGAAAAGAAAAAATTGTGGAGAAGAAATATTCTTTTGTTTTTATTTCTCTTTCTGCTGGTGTCTTTATTCACAAGTTTTTTGACATTTACACGGGGAAAAGAGGAAATTTTTTTAAAAGAAGTAAAAAGACCAGAAGTAGGGAGTGGGGAGGAAGAGTATTCTTTAGAAGCAGTGATAAATGGAAAAAAACAGATTTTGAGCTTTGAAGTTTCAGAGAGAGAACCGACAAAAGAAGAGGCGGAAGAGGTTTTTAAACAGACATATTTTTTATTAAAAGACCGGATATTAGGGAGAAATCAGGCATTAGATCAGATTGAATATGATATGGAACTCATGGAATATATGGAAGAAACAGGGTGTGTTGTTTATTGGACAAGTGATAATACAGAACGAGTGAGTATGAATGGGGAGGTAAAAAGAGAAGGGATAAAAGAACCTGTTCTTGTGCGTTTATTTGCAGAATGTAGTTATGGGGGATATTCAGAAACATATGAATTTGATGTTATTTTGTTTCCTATTTTTTATATGGAAGAGGAGGAAATATTATATCAATTAAAGGAGGAGATAAAAGATAGAGAGAAAGAGCAAAGAACAGAAAGTATTTTGAAATTGCCAGATGAGATTCGAGGAAAAGAGGTAGTTTATCAAAAGATAGATTCTGATAAAAGTTTTATATTTTTTTTGTTGGGGATTGGAATAGCTGTTTTATGTGTAATAAAAGAAAATCAGAAAATTTTAAAACAAGCGAAAGAAAAAGAAATATGTCTGGTAAAGGAGTATCCAGAGATTATTTCTAAATTGGTTTTATTGATAGGAGCGGGTATGACTACGCGGAAGGCATGGGAGAAGATTGTGTTAGATTATCAAAGACAGGAAGAATATAATAGTGCATATGAAGAGATGAAAATTACTTATTATCAGATAGAAAGTGGTCTTTCCGAAGGAAAGGCATATCAGATTTTTGGAAAAAGATGTAGAGTGCATCGGTATCGAAAGCTAGGGAATATGTTGGAACAGAATATAAGAAAAGGGACAGCAGGACTATTGGAAGAATTGAGAGGAGAAGTGCAGGAAGCATTAGAGGATAGAAAGGCATTAGCACTTCGTATGGGAGAGGAAGCGGGAACAAAATTATTAATACCAATGATAGTATTATTAGGAGTTGTATTAATTATTTGTATTGCTCCTGCATGGATGACATTTTAGGAAGGTTTTTGAGTAAGAGGTAAAAATAAAAGGAACTATTTTAGTTCTTTGGAGGAGAGAATAAAAGTTGTAGCTCTCCTCTAAAAGATAATTTTACTGATAATGTAAAGTATATAATACTTTTTGTATAGGTATCATTATTTTTCTTTCCATATTTTACTTGGCTGAGCTTTTGGTGTCGGATAGCGGAAGAGAAGGGTTTTTAAAGCTTTCCAATTAAAAGGATACAATGGCCAAAAATAGCTTTTTCCTCCAAATACTGGAGTTGTTATCACAGAGATTATAATGAGAATCAAACCAGCGACAAAGCCGTAAATTTTAAAAAATCCTGTGAGGAAAACCAGAAAAATCCGATATATCCGGATAGCTTCTCCGAACTCAATACTAGATAAACTCAAAGTTAAAAGCAGAGTTGCAGCTCCATAAAAAATAACTTCCAAACTTGCCCATTTAAGTTCAATAGCAATATCGCTTATAATCAGTCCTCCAATAATACCCAGAGAATTGGAAAAACCGCTGGCAGCGTGGGAAGAGGAATAATTGAATAAATCCAATCCAAATTCAATAAAAAGTACATAGATAAATAATTTGAAAGGGGCGATTTCTTGTGTGGTAAGGACATGAAGTTCTTTTGGCAGTATGTCAGCATAAGTCGCTAATAATAGGAATAATGGCAGCAGTAATAGGCTTAAAATAGAAGATACAAAGCGGATAAAGCGGACATAATTTCCAGATGCTGTGCTTTTGTAATAATCTTCTGGGCTTTGCGTAAATTCAAATATGGTACATGGCAAAATTAAAACGCCGGGGGAATTATCGACAATAATTACCATATGTCCTTCTAAAAGATAACTACACGCAACGTCAGGGCGTTCTGTGACATGAAAGCTTGGAAGAGGGTTAAAAAGGCGTTTTTTTACTAACAATTCTTCTAGACTCCTGCTTCCCATAGTTAGGGAAGTTACGTCCAGACTATCAAGCTTTTTGTTAAGTTTTTCAAGAAGTTCTTCATCAATAATGCCGTCAATATAAGCAATAGCTACATCTGTTTTGCTGTCGCTTCCTATTGTTTTCATAGAAAATGTCAGTTTGGGGTTACGGATTCGCCGTCTTATTAGGTTGGTGTTGAATAAAAGGGTTTCTACAAAGCCATCTTTTGCCCCTCTTGTTACTTTTTCTGTATCTGGCTCTTCTATGCCTCGAGCAGGGTATGTCCGAGCATCGATTAAAAGTGCGTAATCAAAACCATCGATAAATAAAACACTAGGACCACTTAATACATCTTTGATTATTTTATCTGGATCATTACAAAGAGAAACTTGCGCATAGCCAATTTTTGCATTCATGTAGGTTTCTAAGTCATCAATATGGAGATCTTTTGTATACAAAGGATTCTGCAAATCCGAAAAAAGACGCTGTAAAAGATCTGCTTTGATAAAACCATTAATGGCTAGAAAAAAGGCTTTGGTTTCTCCTAGATATAAATCTCTTGTGATTAAATCAAAACTTTT
Organism: uncultured Lachnospiraceae bacterium; assembly: GCA_910585935.1. GTDB lineage: Bacteria > Bacillota > Clostridia > Lachnospirales > Lachnospiraceae > MGBC136627. The sequence continues at coordinate 19,764 of CAJUHN010000013.1, forward strand.
ATTTAGAGGAAAGGTTTCTTTTAACAGATTGATATTTTCATCTAAATTTTTCGATAAATGCATAGGATAACCTCTTTCTTTTTTTATTTGTTATATTTGAGAGTTATGTACCATCTGCAAACTATGAATAACATAGTTGAATGGTAACTTTTTTATTATGGAACGCCAATTCTTTATGACGTTTCCTATAGTATATACTGATTTTGAAAAAATTATCATAAATTGTATAGAGTGTTTTATTTAGTGTTATCAGAAAAGTGGATATAGTTGTTTTATTGATATGGGGCATTTTGGGAATTATTTGGTTTTGGTGAAAGACAAAGGTTCGCTACGGTAAAGAAGTATTCCAGCGAAACCGCGCTTTCGCTCCGTTCCAGACGTAATGGTACTAAATTCGCCAACCCTTACAGGTTCGCTCATTAAGTGCCAACGTCTTCCAAGGGGTTTCTTTTGGAATACTTCCTTACCTTCGCTAGTTGGTTGGCTGTTTTACTTTTTGAGAAGAAAGTTTTATGATAATAATTGAATAAAAAGAAAAGATTAAATTTTACAAATTTTATGGAAGAGATAAAAAAGGGCTTTACAAAAAGTAATTTTTAGAGTATACTATATAAATAATATTTCTAATATTTCATAAAAATCTATAACTGTTAATTCAACAGATATTCATCAAGGAATTATAAATAAATTTCATAGTATATTTTAGATGTAAAGTAATTTTAAATTCTTAGTCTTTAAAAATGATATTCTACTGTGATTCGTACAGAAAAAATTACCAAATTATAGGATAAATAAAATAAAAAATAGGACAAATAAAAAAATAGAGATAAGATTTTTTATGAAATTTTATTATAGAAGATATTTTCACTTTAAAAATAATATGTAATCGAGAAATTATTTTAGAAAGGGGGTGAAGCTCATGAAGTTAAAACAATGGATATATGATTTTTGGAATGATGAGAGCGGTATAGGTGTGGTTGAAATGATTTTAATTCTTGTTGTTTTAATAGGGATAGTGCTAATATTTAAAGATCAGTTGAAGACATTAGTGGGGAATATTTTTAAGGAAATTAATTCTAAGACAAAGAGTGTATATTAGGATTATTTTATAGGTGGTTGAAATTAAGTTTAATAAGTTTATAAAGATTTGTTTAGAAAATAGTCTAAGGGTTTTCTTATATTTAGTTTCTTAATTAGTTATGTTGATAGCTATATCATGTAAGGTTTAAGGTTCTATATTTACCAATATTATGGTTATATTTTGTTTATGTTTTATAAAAATATATGGAGAAGAAAGAAGGAGAATCAGGAATGGAGCAAAAAGGATATATTACTGTTTGTTTTAGTATTGTATTGCTTCTTATTATAGCATTATTATCATCTACAGTTGAATCGGTAAGACTTTGTGCCATACATATGCGGTGTTTGAGCAGTGGTGCATTAGGGTTAGAATCTGTTTTTGCTGATTATTCTATTCCTGTATTAACCCGATATGGATTGTTATGTTTGGATAAAAGTTATGGTACAGAAAACCCAGATAAAGTGGTGGATTATTTAAAGGAATATGTGGATAATCAAATTTCTCCGCAGAAAGATTTGTGGATAACAACATCAAATCAGTTTTATCCTATACAGTTAAAAGATGCGGAGATTATTTCTAGCTTAACTTTTACAGAAGAAGGGGGTGATGTTTTAGAAGAAGAGATTTTAGAGTATATGAAGGATGCTATACCGGCGGATATCATAGAGGAAATTTTGAAACAGATGAATCTGCTAGAGCAGACTTCAGTGATAACAGAGATATTTGATAAAATTGGAGGACTGCAGGAGAAGGCTTCTAAAGTGGATGAGGCGATACAAGGGATATATCATAAGTTAGAAGTATTAAAGGGTATAAAGAAAGATGTATCAAAGGCGAAAGGGAAGATTTTAGAAATAGTGGATCAATTAGAGGGGGTGGAGGGAGTTCAGAGTGAGGTATTTGAAGAAGAAGAGAAGGAGAGGTGGGAGAAGGAGATAGAAAGAGTGCAGAAAGAATTGAGATCTCAGATGGGAAGTTTTATAAGGGAACAGGAGAAAATTTTAGATGTGGCAGAGGATATTTTAAAGGAAAGGGATAGGTATTTAGTCAATACGGAAATAGTAGAAAGTGGTCTGCTGGAAATAGAAGATTTTTATGAAAAGCAGATACAGCAATTAGATGAAGAAATGAGTATATCATTAAAAGGTGAAATAGAACAAGTACATATTTATTCTGGAGGAAAAGGGGACTATTATAAGGTAGAAGAGATAAGCAGTTTAGTAAAAGAAAATATGAAAGGGTTAGAAGAAAGTTTAAAGCAGTTAGATTCTTATACTGAGAAAAGGGATATGAGTGGATTGTTAAAGGAATTGGAGAATTATGAGGATATGTTGGATTCTTGGGATATGGAAATGTTACAGCTTAATTATTCTAATCATGTAGTGAAAAAGGAGGACAAAGGGTTTTTAGATGATATAAAGGATTTAAGACAACATGGAGTATTAGCTTTTTTTATAGAGAGCGAGGTATTATCGGAAAAAGGATGGGAACGAGAAAGATATGAAGATAGAAAAGGGGGTGATAGGGAACAGGGGAATGTTATAACAGAAATGACAAAGAAGGTATTGATAAATGAATATATAAGGAAAAAATTTGGATGTTTTACAGATAAAATAGAGGGGACAGTATTGGATTATGAAATAGAATATATTTTATCTGGGAAAGACAGGGATAGGGATAATTTAGAACAGACGATAGGGAAGTTACTATTGATACGAGAAGGAATGAATTTGATTTATTTGATGCAGGATTCTGCAAAGAAGGCGGAGGCGGAAAGTTTAGCGATTGCTCTGGTTGGGTTTACTGGCATGTATGGTGTTATTAAGGTGACACAGGTTTTGATATTAGCGATATGGGCGTTTGTGGAAGCGGTTATAGATGTGAGGTTATTGTTAGAAGGGGAGAAAGTAGCATTATTAAAAAATTCTGGAAATTGGAATACCAGTTTAGAAGGGGTAAAGAATTTTAAAAAAGAAGTGGGAACAGCAGGGATTAAGCAAAAGGAAGGACTTTCTTACCAAGATTATTTGAGGGTATTGTTATTTTTGAGTGATGATTCGCAAAAGGATTATAGAATGATGGACTTGATAGAGGAGAATATAAGGCAGCAGGAAGGAAAGGGATTTTCTTTAGATAATTGTGTTTCTTATATGGAAGTGAGACTGAAATTTATCGCAGAACCGCTCTTTTTTAAAGTAGGATCGGGAAATAAATATGAAATAGAAGGGGAAAACAGGTATGGATATGTAAGGTGAAGGAGGGATTAAGGGGAATTGGAAGGAAAAGAGGTGAAGAAAGACGTTTTTATCTTTTAATAAATATCGATCTAAAAATATTCTAAGTTTGAATCAAAATAAAAAATCTAATAAAAAAATATCAAAAGAAAGCTCTCTCCAAGTACAAAATCCGCATATTTTAAAATTTAGTTTAAATAAGTTGATAGAAAAGGTAAGAACGTCTTTCTTTGCCTCTTTTTTCATGGATGCAGCAATGACAGTGGAAACAGCACTTGTTTTACCATTTATTATTTTCCTGATTTTGGGATTTTATCATTTTATTCTTATTGTTAATCTTCAGATGGAAATACAGAGTGTTTTAGATGAAACAGCTAGAGATATAGCAAGGTATACTTATATTTATGAAGAGATGATAAATTTATCGCCAAAACAAGGAAAGGAGTTAGAAGGGAAGATAGAGCCAGAATTAAAAGATTTGTTGATGAATGGATTTTCTTCTGTTTATGCATTAAGAAAGATAAAAGGGGAATTAGGAGAGGAATGGTTAGATAGTTCTTGTATAAAAGGGGGGAGTAAGGGGATTCGTATTTTAAAGGAAAATTTGTTAGAGAAAGATGATATGGTGGATATTGTTTTACAGTATTTTGTAGATATACCTTATCTGCCGGGAGAGATTTTTTCTTTTTCTTGTCTGCAAAGGAGCAGAATACGGGCATGGACGGGATTAAGAAAAGAAAAGGAAGACGAAGAAGAACAAGAGGAGATTGTTTTTATTACAGAAACGGGAACAGTTTTTCATAGAAGTAAGTATTGTACTTATCTTAATCCAGCTATAAAAGAGACTAAAAAGTATAGTTTAGAAACAATAAGAAATAATGGAGGAGCGATTTATTATCCTTGTAAAAGATGTTTAGAAGGGAGTGAACCGATAGAAGAGGGTTTATCTCTTTATATTACTGGAAATGGGGATCGATATCATGTTACACTGGAATGTTCTTCTTTAAAACGCACGATTATAGAAGTTCCGTTGTCTGAAGTGGAGGAGAGAAGACCTTGCAGTAAATGTGGTGGAGGATCTTAAGATGAAAAATGTATGGTAGATGTAAATTTAGATGGGAAGGGAGAGAAATGATACAGGAAATTGGTTTATGTTTGTTTTTGGGTTATTTTACTTATGAGGATATAAAAACTAGGAGGTTATCTGGAAAGGGGATATTTTTATTTGCTATAGTAGGGGGGATAATATCGGTTTTATTTCCTGCTTATAGAATAGGACAAATTTTATTAGGAATGGGGATAGGAGGGGGATTATTAATAATGAGTTTACTTTCTAAAGGGGGAATAGGAGTAGGAGATGGGATTGTGGTGTTGATTTCTGGAATTTATTTGGGAGTTCAGGAAAATTGTTTTCTTTTGTTATTGGCTTTATTAGTGAGCAGTTTATATTCTGGAATTTTATGGATTGTGAAAAAAGTGGATAGAAAACAAAAAATACCATTTATTCCTTTTTTGTTGGTGGGTTATATAATGAGGTTGGTTTTTGGTATTGTATAGGAGGTGTGTGGACATTTTGATGGGAGGATCGCAAAGGGTGAAGAACTATTTAGGCGAAGCCGCGCTTTCGCTCTATTCCAGACGTAGCGGTACTAAATTCGCGAACACTTGTGGGTTTGCTCATTAAGTGCCAACGTTTTTTAAGGGGCTTCTTTTGGAATAGTTCCTCACCCTTTGCTAGTTTGTTGATTATTTTAGGTAGAGAGGTGATAAGAGATAGGAAAGGTGGAAAGAGAAAAAATAGAGAAAAAGAGGAGAAGAGGGGAATTTTTTAGTGCAAGCTATACGATAGAGGCATCTTTTGTATTTCCAATTATAATAGCTGTTATGATAGCTGTGCTGTTTTTAGGATTTTATTTGCATGATTATGCTGTTATAAATATAACGGCATATGGAATGGTGTGTCATGGAGCAGAAAATTTGGAAACGGCGAAAGAGATAGAAGATTATGGTCAGAGGATATTGAATAATAGATTGTTGGCAACAGAAGTTGAGAGAGTGAATATTTCTATTAGTAATAAGAGAGTACAAGTTGTTTTAGAAGGAAAGTTTGTAAATCCGATATTTCCAGAAAAGATGTTGGAATGGAAGGGGAGTGATGAGATTGTTGTGAAGAAAAGTATTTCTATAGCAAAGGCTTCAGACAGTGTAAGAAAAGCGCATGTTTTGATAGAAAAGCTAGAGGGATTATGGGAGGAGTGAAAGAATAAGAGTGGTAGGGGGGAGAGATGATGAAGTTAGAAATGGTTTATATTGTTATAGGATTATAAAAAAGTGGGAAAGAGATGAAAGAACAGTATGAAAGTGGATTATCGGACAGATATAAAGGGGAATTATTTGATATTAGAGGCAGAACAGGAAATTTATTCGTATCAAATGCAAATGATACAGCAAAATTCCATAAAGGGGATACTTCCAATTTATGAGTATTGTATAGATAATAAAGTACAATATCATTATGATATCACTTCTAGACAGACGATAGTGGTCATGTTAGAGAAAATGTTACTTACATCAGTGCAGATGAAAAATTTTTTGATGCAGTGGAAGGATATTTTAGAACAGATGAAGGAGTTCCTTTTAAATCCAGATTATTTGTTGTTAGATGTTAACTATATTTATATTAATTTACAGAGCGGAGAATTCTTTTTCTGTTATTATCCAAGGGAAGGAAAGGGATTTAAGGAGGGAATAAAGGAGGTATTTCGATATTTTTTAGATAAAGTGAATTATCAGGATAAATTAGGAGTCGATATGGTATATCAGGCATATCAAAAATCACTGAAGCTAGAAATGGATTTTCTTACTATTTGTGATTCTGTTTTAGGGATAGAGAAATCTGAAATAGTACAGGAAAGAGAAATGGGAATAGAAAAAGGGGAGGAAAGAAAAGAAGAAAATAAGAGAGAGAAAGTAAAAAAGGTGGAGAGCATAATTGAACCACAGATTATGGCAGAAGTTTTAGAAGAGGAAAGGGAAGAGAAAAGAGAATTGCCGATAAAAAAAGAGTATATTGTTATTTTTTTTGTTGGAATATGTAGTTTGTTTCTTGCGTTTTTATGCTATTGGGTTTATCAAAATGGGGTTCATCAGAAGACAATAGTACAGTGTATAGCGATGGTGTTAATTTTTGGGAGTGTTTTAGGATTTCTTTTCTTAAAAGGAAAGGAGTATCTGAAAGGGACTAAAATTATAAAAGAAACACAGGAAATTCCATATAGTTCAGAAGAGGAAGAGGGTATTTCATTTATAAGAAAAGGGATACAAGAGGAAGGGATAGGGGAGAGGATATTAGGAGATATGGAAGGGGAGGAAATGGGATATGGAGCAGAGAGTTTAGAAGGTGATACGGTTTTATTAGGATATATAGAGGAAAGTTCAAAATGTTTTTTGATGCCTAAAGGAATACAGGAAGAGATTATAATAGAAAAATTTCCGTTTACTATTGGAAAATGGAAAGAGCAAGTAGATGGGGTGATAATAAATGATAATATAAGCCGAATACATGCGAGATTTGAGGAGATAGATGGTGTGCATTATGTGATAGATTTGAACTCTAAGAATGGTGTGTATGTGAATGGAATCCGAAATAAAATACAAGAAAAAGTGAAAATCCAAAATGGAGATGAAATAAAAATCGCTGCTTTCGTATATCAATTTTGCGATAATTGTGAAAAGGGAATGGATAGATGAATTATTTGGTTATTTAAGGTAAAAGGGATTGTTTATTGATGTGAAGATGGAGAAATGAGGTTATAAAAAAATTAGAAAAATCAAGGGAAGGGATATGAGGTTATAATTATTTAGGGGATATAATAGAACAAAGATTTATTTAAAATAAGAAACTATTTGGGTGAAACTGTGTTCTTTTTATGAAGGATAGATTCATCTAAATAGTTTTTTATTTTAGGTGAACCTTTAAATAAATTTAACAAGAGTGTACTAAAAAAAGAGAAAGTTTTTTGTGTTAGAAATTTTTGTTTCTAGGTAAAGTAAGTAGATACAAGGGAAATAGCAGTTTATAAAGTGATATAAAGTTACCGTTCAGTCCATTTGAGCATCCATCAAAGGTTCGCTGCGGCAAGGAAGTATTCCAGCGAAGCCGCGCTCTCGCTCCGTTCCAGACGTAGTGGTACTAAATTCGCAAATCCCGCTTCTTGCGGGTTTGCTTATTAAGTACCAACGTCTTCCAAGGGACTTCTTATGGAATACTTCCTTGCCTTCGCTAGTTTGTTGATGGTTCTAATCTGTGAAAAGCGAATGTCACAATAACAAATAAAATAAAAAGTCTGAACTGTTTATAAAATAAAAAATGTAATATGTGTTGGATTATATGTGATTATTATAGTATAATAAAAATAAAAATGGAGTTAAAGTAGAATGTAAATACTATAAGAATAAATTAATTCATTATGTTGGTTTACTTAAAAGTTAGAATAGTTTTATGATGAAAGTAAACAGTAAAGGAGAAAAAAGGAATTATTTGTTGAAAGAATAAATTGAAAAATTAAATTGGGGTCAGGGAGAGGTGAATGAAAGTGAGTATATTGATTAAGTGTCTTATGGATATACATGATGGAATGTCCCTAAAAAAAGATAAAATTTATGAAGCAATTCAAGGTGAACACTGGTTAGTTCAAGTAGTTGATGAATCAGGGGAAGATTATCTTTATCCTTATCAAATTTTTGAAAAGGTAAAAGGATTTTCTATAGTATGTAACAATAATTTGATGAATATGGAAGTAGAAAAACAAGGGAAGGGATTTTGGAGTAAAAGCACGATTGTATTTGATACAAGAAGAAAAAATTATTTATCGAAAATTCATGATAAAAATAATAGCTTTTATTTTCTGCCATATCCTAATGGTGGGTATATTCGATTTGATAATATCATCAATTCTACTGTTCAATCAATAAAATTAATCACAAATAAAAATTCTATATATTTTATCGAAAATCAACCTGATTTTGTGAAGGATATGATAATTTCAGAAGAAATTAGGGAATGGGAAGCAGCAAATTTTGCTGAATATGAATTAGAGTGGGTGATAAATAATAAAGAAGTAGTAATGCAATTAGAGAAGCTGTTTTCTAAACAAAATTTAAAAATAAGGATAAAATTTCTTTCAGAATAGGGGCATATGAAAATAATAAATAAAAATATGGAAAAGTATTATCGAGGTTATCTTAGAGAATCAGAAGCAATATTTGAAGATAAAATATTAAATGAATCTTTTCAATTTTATACTTTGTTAGA
>CAJUHN010000014.1 GCA_910585935.1 uncultured Lachnospiraceae bacterium
TCCAACGAAGCCGCGCTTTCGCTCCGTTCCAGACGTAGTGGACACTAAATTCGCAGCCCCTTGCAGGGCTGCTCATTAACGGGCAAGCGTCTTCCAAGGGGCTTCTTTTGGAATTATTCCTTGCCTTTGCTAGTTTGTTGACTGTTCTAGGGACGTTAATGATTGTCAATTATCTATTCTCAAGAGGGGAAATAAGTTCTAAAAAGTATAAACTATGTTAGTTTAGACTTAAAAAAATTATAGTTAGGTGATTTGTTATAGTGTCAAGAATTTTCAGCCTAATATTTTTAACTTACTATGAAGGTTGTTCTATAGATGGATATTGAGAGAATAGATTTTTATAAGTAAGTTAACCTGCTGCGCTAGTTGAATTAGATAATACTTATAAAATAGGATTTTTTATTTACATAGAGATAGAAAGTCAAAAAGAAATACTTTTATAAATTCCAACTTTCAATTTAACTAGCGCAACGAGTTAAGTTAGATTATGAATACATATTGAAGTGAAATTGTTTAGTAGCAAAGCCGATAAAGTAGCTTCAGATTAGGAACTATTCCAAAAGAAGCCCCTTGGAAGACGCTTGCCCGTTAATGAGCAGCCCTGCAAGGGGCTGCGAATTTAGTGTCCACTACGTCTGGAACAGAGCGAGAGCGCGGCTTCGTTGGAATAGTTCCTAGTCTGAAGCGGAACAAAATTAGAATTGAAATTTTGTTTCTCAGTAAATAGACATGTCTGAATAGTAACAAAAATATAGAAGAAATTGAGAAAACTATTGTTTCCTATTTTGAAATATGATAATATCTATTTATTAAAGGTTGTTATACGATATAATCGTAAGGAGGAAAGAAATGAGTGTACAATTACTTGACAAAACCAGAAAAATAAATAAACTGCTTCATAATAATAATTCACATAAGGTTGTATTTAATGACATCTGTAAAGTGTTAAGTGAGATTTTAGAATCAAATATTCTTGTTATCAGCAAAAAGGGAAAAGTATTAGGGAGCAGTGTCTGGCCGGGTGTAGAGGAAATAACAGAATTAATTGATGGTTCGATTGGCGGGCATATTGATGTGATGTTGAATGAAAGATTATTGAGCGTTTTATCTACAAAGGAAAATGTGAATCTGGCTACTTTAGGATTTGCAGAGGAGAATGTGCGTAAATATCAGGCTATTATAACACCTATTGATATTTCAGGGGAAAGATTAGGAACATTATTTATTTATAAATGCGATAGTCAATATCAAATCGACGATATTATTTTGAGTGAGTATGGAACAACCGTAGTAGGACTGGAAATGATGCGTTCTGTAAATGAAGAAAATGCAGAAGAAACGAGAAAGGTTCAAATTGTGAAGTCTGCAATCAGCACTTTATCTTTTTCAGAGTTAGAGGCGATCTCTCATATTTTTGAAGAACTAGAGGGAAATGAGGGAATTTTAGTTGCGAGCAAAATTGCGGATAGAGTGGGGATCACAAGATCTGTGATTGTAAATGCTCTGCGCAAATTTGAAAGTGCTGGGGTAATCGAGTCTAGATCTTCAGGAATGAAAGGCACTTATATTAAAGTCTTGAATGATGTAGTATTTGATGAATTAAAGAAAATAAAACAGCAATGAAGAAAGATGGACGACAAAAGGGTTTATGGAATGCCATGAATCCTTTATCCTTTTCGTTAGTTTGTATGATTTTTATATGCTGTGCTATCATATTCTGTGATATTAGTACTAAAAAGCATGAAATACAGTGAAAATATAGGTCTATAGTTCTAAAATTGCTCTAATTGTTTTTAAAAATTATGAAAAAATTGCTTGTATTTTTTTGATTATTCTTTATAATAGAAAGTAATAATGTATAAATATGGTGACAAAATGGATTTAAAATATAGAAATAAGGAGGAAAAACGATGATTAATGCAGGAATTTATAATTATGTGAATATTTTAAATAAAGCATTAGACGCGAGTTGGGCAAGGCAAACAGTGTTATCAAATAATATCTCTAATCAGACTACACCGGGATTTAAAAGAAAAGATGTGAGTTTTGAAGGATATTTAGAATCCGCTTTACAAGGAATTGGTTCTATCGATCAGAAGATAAATAAGTTGGATTTGAACAAAATTAATTATACTACATATACTGATTTAAGCAATTATTCCTACCGTTTGGACGGAAATAATGTGGATAGTGCAGTAGAACAAGCGAATTTAGCTTCTAATCAAATCCGCTATCAGTTATTGACAGCCGCAATGAATAGTGAGTTTAATAGAATAAAAATGGCGATGTCCTAAGGAGGGAAATAAAAATGGCGATGTTTACTTCATTAAATATCAGTGCCACTGGTATGACAGCACAGCAGCTACGTATGGATATTTTATCTCAGAATATGGCAAATGTGGGTTCTACAAGAACAAATGATGGTACACCTTATCGCAGAAAAAATGTGGTTTTTGAAGAGAAAGATGCGAATCCTTTCAGTAAGATTTTAAATGCAAAAACAGGAAACTTAAATTCTTATATAGGAAATGGAGTGAAGGTAACAAAAATTATAGAGGATACTAAAACTCCAATGACGACTGTATATGACCCTTCTCATCCAGATGCGGATGAAAATGGATATGTTACTTATCCAAATGTGAATCCTATTACAGAAATGACAGACTTAATTGATGCCAGCAGAGCATATGAGGCGAATGTAACAGCATTTAATGCGGCAAAAGCTATGGCTTTAAAGGCATTAGAAATTGGAAAATAGAGATAGAAGATAGAGTAGGGAGGAAGAAATATGTCAGCTTATGTACAGTCTATTAATAGTATAGCAGCACAAAGATTAGCGGAAAGTTTGAATAAAACCGCGGAAAAAAATGATAATTCCTTTTCCGCGGTTTTTCAGTCAGCCTTGAATTTGTTAGAAGAAACAAACAACTTGCAACATAATGCTGAGGCTCAGGAATTAAATTTAACATTAAATTATTTAGAGAATCCTCATGACGTTACGGATGCGCTTACAAAGGCAGAGATGGCAATTCAATATACCGTGCAAATTAAGAACAAGGCTCTGGAAGCCTATAAAGAAATTATGAATATCCAGATTTAGAATACATAATTTAAAAGCCTTAAAAAAGGGAGAAAGTGTAATGCCTGATAAGTTAAATGAAATTAAGGATAAGACTCTTGGATATTGGAATAAGTTCGACAAAAAGCAGAAAAAAATTATCATCAGCGTGTTTGCGGTAGTAGTGATTGCTTTGGGTGTTTTGGGTTGGGCGGTTTCTAGACCTAGCTATGAAACTCTGATAAAGTGTACGTCAGCGAGTGATGCGGCGGAAGTAAAGAAGTTATTAGACAGTGAACAAAAAGATTATGAGCTGTCAGAAGATGGATTAACTTTCACTGTAAATAAAAAAGATTATGCGACTATCACGTTATTATTAGCAGAAAATAATGTGCCAAAAACCGGATATGGCTATGAAGATATATTAGCTGGCAACAGCGGGCTTTTACCACCAAGTGAGTCCCAAATGAAATTACAAGAAAAAATAGCAAAACAGAATAAAATTGAAGAAGTATTAAAAGCGAATAAGTATGTAAAAAGTGCAATTGTAGAATTAAATATGCCAAATAATACATATTCCATTTTAAATAAAGATGAGGAAGCAAGCGTTGGCGTGACAGTAGAAACAACAGAGGATATTCCTCCTGAAGCAGGAGAAACCTTAGCAAAACAAGTTGCTTATATGGTAGGAAATAAAACTACTGATAATATCATTATTGTGGACACTTTTACCAATGTGTTGTTCGCTGGAAGTAAAGATAATAATTCCAGTATTTCTACTAATGTAAATAGTCAATTAACAGTAAAACAACAATTAGAAGGTAGTATGAGCACAAAGATACGGTCACTGATTTTGACGATGGATCGCTGGGATGATGTGGCAGTTGCGGTGAATTTAGATGCGAGTTTTGATGAGAGCAATAAAACAGTGATCACATATAATATACCAGATGACAGAGAAGAAGGATATCGAGGAGAATATTATCTCAGCACTTCTGAAAATACCTCAGGAAGCGGTGGAACTCCGGGAGTAGCGAGCAATAATACAGATGAAGATACAGATTATCAGATGGAAGATGGTCCTAATAACAGTAAGACTTCAACAGAACAGATTAATTATCTGGTAAACCAGACGATAGAGGAAACAAAAGGGGCTACAGGAGTGGTACATTTGGAAAATTCCAGTATCACAGTAGCTCTGACAAAATATAGATATTATAATGAAGATGATTTAAGAGCACAGGGACAACTAGAAGAGATGACTTTTAACGAATTCCGGGCACAGAATTCTGAGCCAGCGGAAATTGAGTTAGATGAAGATGATTCTATGTATAATGCGATTGCGATGGCGACAGGAATATCTGCTAATAGAATTTCTATTATGATAACAGAAATTCCATTTTTCCAAGGAAGTATAGAAGAAAGCTTCCAGATCGCAAACTATTTGCCGCTGATTGTAATGTTAATTATTTTAGCACTTCTTGCCTTTGTAGTATTTAGAAGCACTAGAACAGTGGAAGTAGTGAAGACAGAGCCAGAAGTTTCTATAGATACTCTGTTAGCTGCAACTAATAACAATACAACAGAAGCACTAGAAGACATTGATCTGCAGGATAAATCAGAAGCTCGTAAAGCGATTGAAAAGTTTGTAGACGAAAATCCAGAAGCGGTTGCATTATTACTGCGAAGCTGGTTGGATGATGATTGGGAGTGATAGGTTATGGCTATAGCAAAACAAACAGAGATGAATGGAGTGCAGAAAGCAGCGGTTCTTTTGATCTCTTTAGGACCAGAGAAATCTGCGAGTATATTTAAACACTTAAAAGATGATGAAATTGAACAGCTCACATTGGAAATCGCGAATACAAGAAGTGTATCTCCCCAGACAAAAGAACAAATTTTAAGTGAATTTTATGAGGTTTGTATCGCACAGCAATATATTGCAGAGGGTGGTATCAATTATGCGAAAGAGTTGTTAGAGAAAGCTTTAGGACCAGATAAAGCGGTATCTGTTATTAATAAATTGACTTCTTCTTTACAGGTTAGACCATTTGAATTCGTTCGTAAGACAGAACCTGCTCAATTATTGAACTTCATCCAAGATGAACATCCACAGACGATAGCATTAATTTTGTCCTATTTGCCGGCTGGGCAGGCGGCACAGATTGTATCTGCTCTTCCGCCGGAGAAACAGGCAGATGTGGCAAAGCGTATCGCACAAATGGATCGGACATCACCAGATGTGATAAAAGAAGTAGAACGAGTATTGGAAAGGAAGTTATCCTCTTTGGTAAATCAAGATTATACAATTATCGGCGGTGTAGATGCTATCGTAGATATTTTAAATACCGTAGATCGTGGAACAGAAAAACATATTATGGAGAATTTAGAACTCGAAGAACCAGAATTGGCAGACGAAATCAGACGCAAAATGTTTGTATTTGAAGATATTTTATTGCTGGACGACAGAACCGTACAGAGAGTGTTGCGTGAAGTGGATAATAATGATTTGAGTATGGCATTAAAGAATGCGAATGAAGAAGTAAAGAGTCTTATTTTTAATAATCTATCCAAGCGTCTTGCTACTATGATACAGGAAGATATGGAATATATGGGACCTGTGCGTATGAAAGATGTAGAAGAAGCGCAACAAAAGATTGTAAATGTCATCCGTAGGCTAGAAGATGCAGGTGATATCGTAATTTCCCGTGGCGGAGGTGACGAATTAGTTGTCTAATTTATTAAAGGCGAATTATACCAAAGATGCAGGCTCTATGATGATCGATAGTAATCATCTGGTAGCAGAAAAATTAGAAGCTATCAAAAAGACTTTGCTAAAAGAAGGTTCAAAAGATTTAGAACAGATACATGATGGTTTTACTTCTGGAATACGAGCAGAGGTGATAGAAGAACTGCCAAATCCGGAAGAAGAATTAAATCAGTTGAAAGAGGAAGCGCAAAAAGAAAAGCAAGAGGCAGAAACACTTTTGCAGCAAGCCAGAGAAGAAGCAGAGCAGATAAAGGTGAGTGCATCACAAGAGGCAGAACGGATAAAGGCAAATGCAGTAGAAGAAGGAAAAAATCAAGGCTATCAAGAAGGTATGCAGAGAGCATTAGCAGAACTTGCAGAGCAAAAACAACAACTAGAAGAAGAAAGACAATATCAGCTCCAAGAATATGAAAGGCAAGTAAAGCAGATAGAACCAGAATTAGTAGAGGTTATATTAGAAGTATTTCATAAAGTTCTTCCGGTAATTGGAGAAGAGAAAAAAGATATTGTACTACAGTTGGTAGATAATGCATTAGAACATATAGAGAGTAGCAAAGAATTTTTAGTTCGTGTATCAAAAGAGGATTATGATTTTGTCAATGAACAGAAACAAATATTAAAAGAAAAAGTCCCAAATAGCAGCAATATTGAAATTATAAAAGATGCCACTTTAAAGAAAAACGAGTGTTTTATAGAAACAGATGGAGGAGTTTTTGATTGCAGTTTGGATATGCAATTAGAAAATTTGATTTCTGATTTAAAAGCATTATCGGTAGAATAGAAGTAAGGCGGGATACTGATGAATTGTAATTTAAACAAATACAAAAATTTAGAGGAAAAGTGCTATATAAAAAAGTTGGGAAGAGTGGTAAAATTAGTAGGTCTTACAATAGAAGCACTCGGTCCGAATGCGAATTTAAATGATTTATGTATTATTACATCAAAGGAAAATCCGAATCAGACTGTTCGTGCAGAGGTAGTTGGATTTCGAGATAAAAAAGTATTATTGATGCCCTATGGAAATGTGGAAGGAATTGGACCGGGAGCAATAGTAGAGAATACAGGAGCACCGCTCTTAGTTCCTGTGGGAGAAGAGATGTTAGGGCAGGTGTTAGATGGTCTTGGAAATTTATTAGATGGAGATGCACCGTTAACAAAACAAGGTTATTCGGCAGAAGCAGATCCGCCAGATCCGATGCAGAGAGTGATTATTCATGAAGTTCTGCCATTAGGGGTGAGAGCGGTAGATGGATTGCTCACAGTTGGAAAGGGACAAAGAATTGGTATCTTTGCAGGAAGTGGTGTAGGAAAAAGTACATTATTAGGAATGTTCGCGCGCAATACAAAGGCGGATATTAATATTATAGCATTAATAGGAGAGCGTGGAAGAGAAGTAAGAGAATTTATTGAGCGGGATTTGGGAGAAGAAGGCATGAAAAGAAGTATTGTAGTTGTGGCGACTTCTGATAAACCAGCTTTAGTCCGCAAAAAAGCGGCAAAAACAGCCACGGCATTAGCAGAATATTTTCGAGACCAAGGAAAAGATGTGCTGTTAATGATGGATTCTTTAACACGTTTTTCCATGGCACAACGAGAAATCGGGCTTGCTTCTGGAGAACCTCCGGTATCAAGAGGATATCCTCCCAGTGTATATAGTGAGATGCCGAAATTGTTAGAGAGAGCAGGAAATGGAGAGAATGGTTCTATTACAGGACTTTATACTGTTTTAGTGGATGGCGATGATTTTAATGAGCCGATTACAGATACCGCGAGAAGTATTTTGGATGGACATATTATGTTATCTAGAAAGATGGCACATAAGAATCATTATCCTGCGATTGATATCATGCAGAGCATATCACGTTGTATGAGCCAAATTGCGACAAAGGATCATAAAAGGGTAGCAGGAAAATTAAAGTCTGTGATGGCGACTTATGCAGATGCAGAGGATTTGATCAATATAGGAGCATATAAACCGGGGTCTAATAAAAATATTGATTATGCAATAGAAAAAATAGAGGCAGTAAATGGATTTCTAACACAAGATGTAGATGAAAAA
This sequence comes from uncultured Lachnospiraceae bacterium, assembly GCA_910585935.1. GTDB lineage: Bacteria > Bacillota > Clostridia > Lachnospirales > Lachnospiraceae > MGBC136627. Next base: position 7,888 of record CAJUHN010000014.1, read on the forward strand.
GTCAGTTTTGAGGAAACTTTAGAAGCATTGGAACAGATTTTTGAGGGAGATGCTTAAATAAAAAAGTTATAATATTTTTGTAGCATTATGGAGGCAGTTATGGTAAAATTCCGATATAGTATGCAAAGTGTATTAGATATTAAATATCGATTGGAAGACCAAGCAAAAGGAGTTTATGCCGCTGCAAAACTTCGCTATGAAGAGGAAGTAGAAAAAAAGGAACGATTAGAAGAGCAGAAGAGAAGATATGAAGATGCACTTCAAAAGTTGATGTTAAATCGATTGGATTTTCGAGAGATTCAATTTACGAAAACAGGAATTGAAGCAATAGAGGATGCGATTAAAAAGCAAAAAAGAGCAGTTGCTATCGCGAAACATGAGATGGATGCTGCGAGTGAAAGGTTAAGAGAGCTGATGGTGGAAAGAAAAACGCATGAAAAATTAAAAGAGAAAGCGTTAGAAGAATATCAAAAGGAATCTCTGGATGTGGAAAGAAAGGAAACAGATGAAATTGTCAGTTATCGTTTTAACAATCCAAAATAATATATTCCATAGAAATAGGTGAAAAAAATGGCGAAAAAAGAAAAAAGGGAAAATAAAGAAAATGAATTGAAAGAAAATGGAGAAGAGTCCGGCAGTAAAGCGCTCACCATTGTTTTTGCAATATTGACAGTTGTCATCTGGCTTGCGATTTTTGCCGTCTTAATTAAGCTGGATTTCGGTGGATTTGGAAGCAAGGTTTTAAGACCAGTATTGAAAGATATTCCTGTGATCAATAAAATATTACCAGAGCCGACAGATGAAGAAATATTAGAAGAAAATAATTATAAATTTAACAATCTTTCGGAAGCGATAGAGTATATTAAAGAATTAGAATTAGAACTCGCTAATTATCAACAGGCGCAAGGAACAGATGGTGAAATGATTACAGAATTGAGGCAAGAGATTGAGCGTTTAAAGGTATTTGAAGCGAATCAGGCAGCATTTGAACAGGAAAAAGAACAATATTATAATGAAGTAGTTCTAGGAAATGGCGATCAGGTGGCAAGCGATTTCGCGAGATGGTATGAAAATATAGATTCTGCTACAGCAGAAGAGATTTATCGACAGGTTATAGAAAAAGAGAAATTAGATCAGAAGTTACAGGATTATGTTTTAGCTTTCAGCAAGATGGATGCAGAAACGGCTGCTCTCATTTTCCAAGAAATGACAGGAGATTTGGACACCGTGATCAAAATATTGAACACGATGGATGCCAAAAACAGAAGCGCTATTTTAAGTGCTCTAGCTGCAAGGGATGCTGTTTATGCAGCAAAAATCACACAGCTTTTAGCACCTTAATATAGAAAAGTGTCATAATGACATGAATTATTTTATAAAATTTAAGAGAAATAGAAAGGAGGAAGACATATGGCGGTTATTCAAAAAGCAACGGACGCGATGAATCTGTTAGCTTCACAGCCAAGTAATACAGTGAAAACAGGAAGTAAAAACTTGGATTTTCAAAAGGTCATGGAAACGACTGGAACAGCAGATAAAACTACAGAAAAACAACAGATGAATCAAAAAGATGAAAAAGTGAAAGTAGCTGGCAGCGCAAATGATCTGATGAAGGATAAGTTAGCAGCGGTGAATAATAAGTCCGTTGTTACAGAGGAGAGTGTTCCAGAAGAAGAGGTGCTCGCGTCTGTACAAGTGTTACTGCAGAATATTAAAGAACTCATTCAAGATGTATTTCAGATTACAGAAGAGGAATTGTCAGATGTGATGGGAAAGATGGAAATTACAGATATGGATTTATTAAATCCACAAGTGATTTCTGATTTAGCGGTTGAGATTAGTGGTGCAGAAAATGCTCTAGAATTATTATTTCAGCCGGAATTTACAGAAACTTTAAAAGAGCTGCAAACGAATATTAATACAGTAAAAGAAGAAGTATTTTCTAAACTTCATGTGACAGAAAAAGAAGTAGTACATATGATAGAAACAGTGGCAGCTAAAGAAGAAGGAATTTTGAACAAAGAGGTAAAGACAGACCCCGCTTTGGAACAGGGGAAAGAAGTTCAGAAGGAAGAAGTGGAGAATGTAACAAAAGTTGTCCAGACAGAACCAACAGATTCTGAACAAAAAGAAATGTCTTTTCAAACAGAAGATCAGAAGGATTTTAAAGGAACACAACAGACTTTAGCGGAAAGTGTGATAAGTAATTTAGAGCAGGCAATTACAGAAGCTATGCCCGCAGATATATCAGAAGTGGATGCAGAAAAAATTGTAAGACAGGTGATCACACAAATCCAAGTATCAGTAAAAGCAGATACCAGTTCTTTTGAAATGCAGCTCTATCCAGAGCATTTAGGAAAAATCAGTCTTCAGATAGCCTCTAAAGATGGAATAGTGACTGCACAGATTGCGACAGAAACAGAGATGGCAAAACAAGCATTAGAGAGTCAGCTCATCACATTAAAAGAGAATTTGAATCAGCAGGGAGTAAAAATAGAGGCAGTAGAAGTTGTAATCGCTAGTCATGAGTTTGAACGGAATCTGGATAGTCAGGCAAATGGAGAAGAAGAGAACAAACAAAATGGCAATAGGCAGCACAGAAAGATAGATTTTGATATACTACAGGCTTCAGAAGAAGAATTGACACCACAAGAAGCGATTATAAGAGAAATGATGTTAGCAAATGGAAATAAAATCAATTATATGGCATGATGAAAATGATTTGAAATTAAAATTGGAATTAAGAAAGGAGAGATTTTTATGATAACAGCCCCCGTGGATGAAAAAGGAAATATTTATGCAGGTTCTACAAAGGATAATATCTCAGAAAGTACGGTTGGTAAGGGTACATTAGGAAAGGATGCGTTTTTAAATCTTTTGGTAGCACAGATGAAATATCAAGATCCGTTGAATCCTTCTTCTGATACAGAATGGATTTCTCAGATGGCTACATTTTCTTCCCTAGAACAGATGCAGAATATGAATAGTACATTGATGAATACACAAGCGCTTAATTTAGTTGGCTGTAGTGTTATTATGAAGACAGAACTTTCTACAGGAGAGAGTACATTAGTGGGTGGAACAGTGGACTATGTTGTAATGCAGAATGGAAAGGCTTATTTAGCGATTAATGATGGTTTATATTCTATTGACGATTTAGATACCGTAGCAGATGAAGAGTATTTGAAGAAGTTAATTGCTAATGGAACAGTAACAGATGGAAATAAGAATGATTCTGAGAATACAGAGGGTACGGATTCAACAGAGGACACAGACTCAAATGAAACGGAAAATGAATCAGGAAATGAAACAGAATAAAATTTAAAGTTAATAGAAAAAGAAAGTTAGAATAGTATAAGAAGAGGAGAGTATGAAGGTATGGAAATCAATCATAATTTCTCTTCCATTCAACAGGCAGCAGGACAATATTTCAATACAGGTGCGAAGAGAGTAATTTCTAAGACAGAACAGAATACAGAGAGCGCATTTGAAAAGATATTATTGGAGAAGCAAAAACAGGCGGTTGGAGAGTTAAAATTTTCTAAACATGCTGATAATCGTCTAGCACAGAGAAATATTAGCTTGTCTGAAGAACAAAGAAAACGCTTGGAGGATGGAACTGAAAGAGCGCGAAAAAAAGGAATTAAAGAATCACTTGTCATAGTAGACGAATTGGCATTTATTGTGAGCATTTCTAATAATACCGTGATCACGGCGATGAGTCAAAAAGAAAGTGAGGATACAATTTTTACTAATATAGATGGAGCTGTCATTATATAGCTGGACCGAAATGGAAGCGGATATCCCGGAATGATAGATGGGATAAGACAGCAGAATTTAAGGAGGGTCATTCATTATGATGAGATCATTGTTTTCCGGCGTATCCGGATTGAAAGTACATCAAACAAAGATGGACGTTATCGGTAATAATATTGCTAATGTGAATACGGTTGGGTTTAAATCCAGCAATGTCACATTTACAGATATTTTCTATCAGACGACACAATCTGCGAGTGGACCAAATGCAGAAACAGGTGCAGGCGGACAAAATGCAAAACAGATTGGTTTAGGTTCTACGCTGGGAGTAATTTCACAGAATATTACTGGACAGGGCGGTGCTCAAAGAACAGATAATCCTTTTGATATGATGATCAATGGAGATGGATTTTTTGTTGTAAATAAAGGTGGACAGAATTATTTTACAAAAGCTGGTAATTTTACTACAGATGAAGCTGGTACTTTGGTGAATGGAGCTGGTAATACCGTTATGGGATGGCAGGCAGATGATGATGGAACTATCATCAAAGACCGTGTGAGCGCTCTGAGAATTATGGCACCAGAAAATCTGACTGCAGATCCGACAGCAACTACACAGTCAGAAGCGTCTGGAAATATTAATAAAGAAGACAGCGCTTTTGCTAATTCAGAACCTATTAATCAATATGTTCCATATAGTATGAAGTTTTTCGATGGATTAGGATATGAATATGAAGCTATGTATCATATTAAAAAAGAAGGCGATGGCGTATATTCTATGAATTTGTATAATATTACTTATGATGGAAAGCCAGTGGAGAATTTAGAGGCAAAAAAAATAGATGCTGAAAATGGAAATCCAGCTCATTATGAATATTTAGGAGATCCCATTTATTTAAAATTTAATACTTCAGGAAATACCTTAAAACAAGCAGCAGATGGAACAATCATTCCTGATGATGATACAACTACAACAATAGCTACTACAGTAAAAGCAGGAGGATTAATAGGAATTTACGAAGATATTGGTGATGTAATGAATAATGGAACAGCAGTAGCTATTCCAGATTTACCAGCATCTAAGGGGAAAAATTTCACTCTGCCAATTTCCACTATGATGGCAAAAAATGCAGATGGTACAGATACCACTACAAATGCTTTTCCAGCAGGTGCAGACGTAGTAGTTTCTATGGCGAAAGTTACCAGCTATGGCAGTTCCTCTACGATTAAATCAGAAAAAGGTATTGATGGAATCGGAAAAGGAAAAGCAGTAGGAAAAATGTCTAGTATTGGTATTCAAACAGATGGTAGAATCGTTGCAAACTATTCTAACGGAGATACTAAGGTGTTAGGACAGATTGTAGTAGCTAAGTTCAACAACCCAGCAGGTTTAGAGAAAGTAGGAGAAAATCTCTTCACTACTACATTGAACTCTGGAGAATTTGATGGTGTCGGAGAAGATATCACAGCGAGCGGTGATAAGTTCAGCACAGGTGTCTTAGAGATGTCCAATGTAGATTTATCTACAGAATTCACAGAGATGATCACAACACAGAGAGGTTTCCAAGCGAATTCTAGAATTATTACGACATCAGATACTATGCTGGAAGAGTTAATCAATTTGAAACGATAACAGATAATGTATGAGGGAAATGGGACGGGAGAAGTCACCGCCCTGTTCCCTTTTTCTTAATGGAGAAAAAAAGATATGATAGAAGTGACAAAGTTAAATGAAGAAAAACTGATGATTAATTCAGATTTAGTAGAAACAATAGAAGAAACACCAGATACGGTACTGACCTTTTCTTCTGGAAGAAAATTAATTGTGAAAGAAAGTAGACAAGAAGTCAGAAATTTAGTAATATTATATAAGCGAGAATGTAATGTCGGTTTACAAAAACTGTGAACGGATTTATACATAGATTTTAACAACAAAAAATAAAATCAGTCGGAGGCTGATGAACAATAGGTAGGTGGATGAGGATGGATATAGCTACTCTTGTAGGATTGCTGGTATGTTTAGGGTGTGTAGTTTTGGGTATTTCAAATGGACCGGATGGATGGGCAAGTTTCGGAAATTTTTATGATTTACCATCAATATTTATCACCGTTGGTGGTTGTTTAGGTGAAATTCTCGCATCGAACAGTATCGCTTCTTTCTTAGCTGGCTTAAAAGGATTTGTGCTGTCTTTAAAGGGAGTGAAGTTTGATGAAGGAGAGATTATAAAAAATATCATTGATTTATCCAATATTGCACGTAAAGAAGGTCTGCTAGCATTAGAAGAAGCTGCTAATAACATGGAAGATGAGTTTATTAAAAAAGGAATACTTCTGATTGTGGATGGTACAGATCCAGAGTTAGTTCGAGGTATTATGGAAACAGAGCTTTCTTGTGTGGAAGATCGTCACGGGGAAGTCATCACATTTTGGGATTATTTTGGAGCGATGGGTCCTGCTTGGGGTATGATCGGTACTTTGATCGGTTTGATTAATATGCTAAAACACATGGAAGATGTAAGTACCGTTGGTCCTAATATGTCAACAGCTCTTTTAACAACTTTATATGGTTCTTTGATAGCGAACTGGATTTGTACTCCTATATCAAACAAATTAAAACAAAATAACCAGATAGAAGTAAAGGTGAAACAAGTCATGATAGAAGGGCTTCTTTCTATACAGGCAGGAGAAAATCCTCGTGTTATTGAGGAAAAATTAAAATCCTTCTTATCACCTAAGAAGAGAGAGGAACTTTCACAGAAAAATGAAGCCGGAGGAGGTGAATAAAGATGGCAAGAGAGAAGAAAAAGTTAGCTGGTCCGCCGCCCCCAGCGCCTTGGATGAGTACATTCAGTGATTTGATGAATCTGCTCTTGTGTTTTTTCGTTTTGCTGTTTTCTATGTCAACGGTAGATGCAGAAAAATTTCAGGAGATGGCAGCGTCTTTTATCTCTAGCTTCAGCATATTGCCAAACGGCGGTTCAGCAGTGGGAGATGGGCTGTTGATATCAAATGGTGTGAGCCAATTAAATGAATTAAGTGAGTATTTTAGCAATATGGGACTTTCTGATGAAGGTGAACAGATGAAAACGATGCAGGAAATGATGGATGCAATCGAAAGAGAGGAGTTAGAGAAATCAGAAGAAATGGCGAAAGAGCTAGAAAATGTTCTTTCTGAAAATGATATGCTTTCTGATATAGAGATTGATTTTACTTCTCAATACGTGGAATTAAGGCTGAATGGCACTATCCTCTTTGGTTCAGGAAAAGCGGATATCCGCGGAGAAGCGGTGGCTTTTATGAATAAATTAGGAGACATTTTAAAGGAATATGAGAATTGTTTGATAGAAGTTGTAGGGCACACAGATAATGTTCCTATTTCCAATTCAAAATTTGCAAATAATACAGAATTATCTTGTTTTCGAGCGATTTCTGTTGTAGAATATTTGCAAAATGAAAAAGATATTCCAGCTATTAATCTTCAGCCGTCAGGGAGAGGCGAGTATGTCCCTATCGCATCGAATGATACGCCAGAGGGCAGAGCGCAAAACCGCAGGGTTGAAATTAAAATACATCGCACGTTAGAATAAGGAGAGGAACTATGAAAAAAAGCCTGATAAATATCATTACATTATCATTAAGTATTGTGAACTTGATTTTTATGGTGGTTATTGTATTTGCCATTGTGCCAACAATGAATAATACCAATGAATTTATTAAAAAAATCAGCACAGCAGTAGATTTAGAATTAGAAAATTCTTATGCAACAAAAGAAGATATCTCGAATATATCTGTGGATAAATTAGATGTATACGATATCAGTAAACAATTAGTATTCAATCTGAAGAAAGGTGCAGATGGAAGAGATTGTGTAATTGTGGTAAATGTATCCTTATTAATGAATATAGAACATAAGGATTATGCTACTTATTCTGCAACATTAGCAGAGAAAGAAAGCTTATTTACTAGCACTATCATCCGAATTCTTTCTAGTTATACGATGGATGAAGTGAGAGCGAATACAGACCTCATCCGAGAGGAAATTTTACATGCAATACAAGATATGTACCAATCTGACTTTATTATAGATGTCAACTTCAGTGATATAAAATATCAACAACAATAATATCACAAAAGAGAGAGATAGACGACATGAATAAAGAAAGATGAGGTGAGAATAAGTGGCAGAACCGATATTATCGCAGGAAGAAATAGATAAAATATTTGCCGCGATGAATTCTGGCGAATATGATGCGCAAGATTATCAAGAAACAGCACAAAAAGGAGCTACATTATATAATTTTGCGCGACCGGCAAAGTTTTCTAAAGATCATCTGCGTACTCTTGTAAACATATTTGAACATTATGGAAGATTACTTTCTACTAATTTTCCGGGAATGTTGAGAACCACAGTACAGGTTGAAGTGATTAACTCAGAGGCGATTATTTATTCTGAATTTTCTAACGCACTTTTAAATCCAGCTCTGTTAGGAATTGTGAATTTTTCTCCATTAAAGGGAAATATCGTCATGGAATTAGCTTCTAACTTGGGTTTCGCTATTATTGATCGAATGTTAGGCGGAAGAGGAGAAACGTTAGATAAAGTCAGAGAGTTTTCTGAGATTGAATTATCATTATTAGAACGTCTTTTAATGAATTGTGTGAGCCTATTGCGAGAGCCATGGAAAAATGTGGTGAAAATAGAGCCTAGGCTAGAACAGATAGAAACCAATTCGCAGTTCGCCCAAATCATCGCACCAAATGAAACGATTGCTATTATCACAATTAAGATAACAGTTGGTAAAATAGAAGGGCTTATGAATATATGTTTACCCTATATCACTTTAGAGCCGATTATGGATAAGCTAAATACAAAATATTGGTTCGCATCTATGTCCGAACACGATGAAATGTATGAACAGGCGATGGAAATCATGATAGAAAAAACAGATATTCCAGTAGTGGTTGAATTAGGAAGAAGTGCAATTGCTGTAAATGATTTTGTAAATTTGCAAAAAGGTGATATAATAAAACTAGATACAAAAATTGATGAAGAAATGGACGTTTTTGTCGGCAGTATAAGAAAGTTCAAGGCACTCCCCGGTTCAGCATCTGATAAGTATGCTGTTCGTGTCACATCAATAATTAGAGAGGAGTAAGACCAATGGATGGAGATGGAATGTTATCTCAGGAAGAAATAAACGCCCTGTTTTCTGGTATGGATGATGATGAAAAAACAGAAACAGAAGCAAACGATGTGAACCAAAATACAGAAGCAGCGGTTTCACATCCAGAGCGCGTAGGCGATGTTCTGACTGATATCGAAAAAGATGCGATTGGTGAAATATCCAATATTTCAATGGGAACAGCAGCTACCACGTTAAATACATTAGTGGGTCAAGCTGTAAATATTACAACCCCCAGAGTTACATATGGTGTATGGGAAGATTTAACAAATGATTTTAAAGACAGACCATGTGTTGCATTGCAATTAGGTTATAAAGAAGGATTAAATGGACAAAATATCTTGATTTTAAAAGAAAGAGATGTTATGGTAATTACAGACCTGATGATGGGAGGAGATGGCACAAATACATCTGGAGAATTGAATGAGTTACATTTAAGCGCTATCAGCGAAGCGATGAATCAGATGATGGGAAGCTCATCTACATCACTTTCTTCTATGATAAATAAGAAAATTGATATTTTGCCTCCAAAAGCAAAAGTAATTGATTTTAATGACAATTTTAGTCTAGATGATACCGATTCCTTTGTACTAGGAGAATTTGTTCGAGTATCTTTTAAAATGACAATTGGTGACTTAGTGGATAGTGAAATTATGCAGTTATATCCTATTGACTTCGCAAAGAAATTATATGATATGTTTACAGGAATGGGAGAGGGACAACAGGAAGAAAAGCATGAGCCAAAGAAAGAAGATACACAAAATATGCAAAGTCCTCCACAACAAGAAGCGCCATTTATGCAAGGACAACAGGCGCAGCAAGGTCAGCCACAGATGATGCCAGGTTATGGAATGCCCCCTTATGCTCAGCCACAGATGATGCCAGGTTATGGAATGCCTTCTTATGCTCAGCCACAGATGATGCCAGGTTATGGAATGCCTCCTTATGCTCAACCGATGATGGATCAGCAAGGAGTGAATGTGCAGCCAGCTCAGTTTCAGGCATTTAATAATAATATTTCTCCAGTGCAGCAAAAAGAAAACATCGACTTAATTTTAGATGTTCCTCTTCAGGTGACAGTTGAATTAGGAAAGACTCGCAGATCTATTAAAGAAATTTTAGAGTTTTCACCGGGAACAGTAATAGAGTTGGATAAAATAGCTGGAGAACCTGTAGATGTATTGGTAAATGGAAAGTATGTTGCGAAAGGAGAAGTTGTAGTTCTTGAAGAAAGCTTTGCTGTTCGTATAACAGAAATTATCAAGTAGCGGTTATTTAAACAAAAAATGAGAATTAGTAAAAGTATAAAAAAGATAGGAGAGAAAAAATTATGGCTAAGAGCATTTTAATTTGTGATGATGCAGCTTTTATGAGAATGATGATTAAGGACATTTTACTTAAAAATGGCTATGAAATCGCTGGAGAGGCAGAAAATGGTATGAAAGCGGTGGAAAAATATAAAGAAGTAAAACCAGATTTAGTGATGATGGATATCACAATGCCAGAAATGGATGGTATTCAAGCATTAAAGAAAATTAAAGAAGTAGATCCGGGAGCAGTTGTAGTGATGTGTTCTGCGATGGGTCAGCAGGCGATGGTTATTGAATCCATTCAGTCAGGAGCAAAGGACTTTATTGTAAAGCCTTTTGATAAAGACCGTGTATTAGAAGCAGTGAAAAAAGTAATAGGTTAAATGAATGGATGGATAGTTTTGACAGCACTTTACAATTAATAACAACGCTTTTTATATTTGTAGCTGTATTGTCAGTCACATATGTTGTGACAAGATGGATCGCCAAAAATCAAAAAGGGCAGATGAACACTGGCAACTTAGAAGTGATAGAAACTTGTCGTTTATCTCAGACAAAGTATATCCAGATCATTCGGACAGGGAGTGTTTATATGGTGATCGCTGTCTGTAAGGATACTATTTCCATGTTGGGAGTATTAGAACCAGAACAGCTGGACCTTTCCAGACCTCCAATGGAAAGTCAAAGTTTTCAGGAGATTTTAGAAAAGATGAAAACTTGGAAGCCAAAAAAATAATAGTAACAAAAGATTTTATCTAAGAAGAGTGGAGTAGGATAAAAAAATGAATAAGTTGATATATTTAAAGGGCAGCTGGAAAAAGAATATAGGTAAAATGATCATTACTGTGTTATTTTTGAGCCTTTTGTGTATATTTTATACACAAAAGGTCTATGCGGTAGAAACTATGACTACTGCAGAACCTACTACGACTACAGTACAGACAGATTCACCTACTTTTGGAATTTCTATAGAAACAAATGGACAAGAAGGGTTAGCAGGCAGTCTTCAAATTATATTAGTATTGACTATTATTGCACTAGCACCTTCTATTTTAATTTTATTGACTTCTTTTACAAGAATATTGATTGTACTGCATTTTACGAGAGCTGCGTTAGCCACACAATCAGCGCCGCCTAATCAGGTTTTAGTTGGAATTGCCTTATTTTTAACATTTTTTATTATGGCACCCATATTTTCTGAAATAAATACTAATGCGATTCAGCCATTAGTAAAAGGAGAAATCACGCAGGAAGAAGCATTTGAAATAGGAACACAACCTTTAAAGAAATTTATGATAAATCAAACTGACCCCAAAGATTTAAATACAATGTTAGAAGTCGGAAAAATGGAAGAACAGGAAAATCCGATGGACTATAGTTTGGTCGTAGTCATTCCAAGTTTTATTTTGAGTGAGCTTCGGACAGCATTTCAAATTGGATTTTTAATTTATATTCCATTTATTGTAATTGATATGGTAGTGGCATCTACCTTGATGTCAATGGGTATGATGATGCTTCCTCCCACAACTATTTCTATGCCATTTAAAATTTTACTATTTGTTTTGGCAGATGGTTGGAATTTGATTATTATTTCTATGATGAAGGGTTTTGTTATGTAACAGAAAGGAGCGAATATGACAGAAGGAACAATTATTGCGATTACAAAAGAAACATTATGGGTTATCATTAAAACAGCAGCTCCTCTGCTTTTAATTTCTTTGGTGATTGGTCTTACCATCAGTATTTTTCAAACAGTGACATCTATTCAAGAACAGACATTAACCTTTGTGCCTAAAATTTTGGCTGTATTTGTGGGACTTATGCTTTTTGGCTCTTGGATGATGAATAATATGGTATCATTTACAGAGCAGTTATGGTCTAATTTTGCAGCTTATACTACATTATTAGTACGATGACAATTAATACAGGTTTTACACTGATCGATTTAGAAAAATTTCTGATGATATTGATGCGAATCACAAGTTTTATCTATATAGCTCCTTTTTTTAATATGGCGAATACACCACAAAGAGTAAAACTAGGTTTGGGTATTTTTACCGCGGCTTTAATCTATATGGCTGTTCCATTAGAATTACCTTCCTATCAAAACTTGATGGAGTATAGTATGATCATCATAAAAGAGAGCGTGACAGGATTATTAATAGGATTTTCTGCTTATTTATGCAGTACTATTATTATGTTCGCAGGAAGAATGATTGATACAGAAATCGGCATGTCCATGGCGACAATGTTTGACCAGACTTTAAAAACACAGTCCAGTTTGACAGGGGGGTTATATAACTATTTATTATTGATGATGATGTTAGTTACAGATATGCATCATTTTTTACTCAAAGCTTTAGTGGATACCTTTCAGCTCATTCCCATAGGAGGTATTCGGGCAGAAGGGTTACAGACGACATTATTAGAATTTATTTCTAATTATTTTATGATAGGTTTTAGGATTGTCATTCCTATTTTCTGTGTGACATTGTTAGTCAATGTGATTTTAGGAATATTAGCGAAAGTAGCGCCGCAGATGAATATGTTTGCAGTCGGGATTCAGATCAAGGTATTAGTTGGCTATGCTATTTTATTCTTGCTCGCTGGAATGTTGCCTTCTATGGCAAGCTTTATATTTTCTAATATGCGAGATATGGTGACAGAGGTTATTAAGGGGATGTTATAATGATAGAGAAAAAGAAAAAACGGTATTATTATAATCTCCAATTATTTGCAAAAGATGGTCCGGGTGGAGAGAAAACAGAACCAGCAACAGCGAAGAAATTAGAGAACGCTAGAAAAGAAGGACAAGTAGCTAAGAGTAAAGAATTAGGAAATGCCGTTGCTCTGTTGGCACTTTTTGTAGTATTAAAAATATTTATTGGTTCTATCGGAGAAAAATTAATGGGAGGTTTTAACTCCATCTATGCAAAGATTCCAGATATCACAGGAAATTCAAATAGGAACTTTACAATTCAGCTATTGCATAACCTTATCATGGATTCTTTATTAAATATTTTACTTCTCATGTTACCTATCTTTGGAATAGGAGTGTTAGTCGCTTTTCTCGTGGATCTTGTGCAGGTCAAATGGAAAGTCACAACCAAACCGATGAAACCTAAATTTAGTAAACTCAATCCATTGAGTGGGTTTAAAAGAATTTTTTCTATGCGTTCTTTAGTAGAACTATTGAAATCTGTTTTAATTATTATTATAATTGTATATGTGAGCTATACAGAGTTAAAAGACAAATTTATTTATCTGTTTTATTTATATGATATCACCATTCCAGAATCTCTGGTGTTTATTGGAAACCTGATATTAGGGTTAGGATTAAAAATCAGTGCGATTTTTTTAATCGTCGGATTTGGAGATTTAGCTTATCAAAAGCATAAATTTAAAGAAGACCAAAAGATGACAAAACAAGAAGTAAAAGATGAATTTAAAAATAGTGAAGGTGATCCTCAGGTAAAAGGACAGATTAGACAGAAAATGCGGCAGGCATCACAGCGGCGTATGATGCAGAGTGTTCCACAGGCTGATGTGGTTATTACAAATCCAACGCATTTTGCAGTTGCGATAAAATATGATCCAGAAACAGCTTCTGCTCCCATTTTATTAGCAAAGGGAGAAGATTATCTGGCACAGAAAATAAAAGAAGCTGCTAGGGAGAATCAGATTGAAATTGTAGAAAATAAACCATTAGCACGAGCGATTTACTTCAATGTAGAGATAGGAGCACAGATTCCGCCGGAATTATATCAAGCGGTAGCAGAGGTATTAGCATTCGTCTATAAGGTAAAAAATAAAGCGCAATAAGTTAAGAAAGTGATGAGAAAAATGAGAGTGAACAGAAGGAGGTGTTGACAATTGAAAAAGACAGATTTAGGGTTAGGTTTATATATATTGTCAGCCATTCTGTTTTTAATTATACCTATACCAGCAATGATGCTGGATATTATGTTAGCCATTAATATTTCAGTGGCTTTAATCGTGTTATTTAATTCTTTATTTGCTAAGGAAGCGTTGGATATGTCCTCTTTTCCAACACTTTTGTTATTTACTACGGTATTCCGAATCGGCTTAAATGCCGCTTCTACAAAACTCATTCTTACAACTGGTGAACCGGGTAATGTTGTAGAAACATTTGGTAAATTCGTTGGTCAAGGAAATCTAGTAGTCGGTGTTATTGTATTTATCATTATCATTATTGTACAGTTTGTGGTTATCAATAAAGGTTCTGAGCGTGTTGCTGAAGTTACAGCGCGTTTTACCTTGGATGCTATGCCGGGTAAACAGATGGCGATAGATGCTGATTTGAATACAGGAGCGATTACAGATGCAGAAGCTAAGGAGAGAAGAGCAAAGCTACAACAAGAATCCGCATTTTTTGGAGCTATGGATGGTGCTACAAAATATGTAAAAGGAGATGCAACAGCAGGTCTTATTATCACAGCAGTGAATATCATCGGTGGTATAGCGATGGGAATGTTACAAAGAGGAATGGAATTTAATGATGCATTAGATACTTTTGTTATTTTAACAATCGGTGATGGTTTAGTGAGTCAGATTCCTTCTCTGCTCATCTCTTTGTCCACTGGTATTTTGGTAACAAAGGCTTCTAAAGAAGCAGAAATTGGAGATCAATTATTTGGAGAATTATTCTCTATTCCAAAAGTTATGTTTATGGTAGGTGGCACAATGGCATTACTCGGAATTATAACTCCATTAAACTGGTATATCTTTGTGCCATTTGGAATTTTATTGATCTTAGCAGGAAATATAATCAATACAAAGAGTGGTACAGAAGCGATTGAAGAAGAGGCAGCGGCGAGTGAATTAGAAGCAAATGAAATCCGAAAACCAGAAAATGTGGTTTCCCTTTTACAGGTAGATCCGATAGAGTTAGAGTTTGGTTATGGAATTATTCCTCTCGCAGATGCAAATCAAGGAGGAGATTTGCTAGATCGTGTTGTTATGATACGTAGACATGTAGCGCTAGAATTAGGAGCAGTTATCCCTATGATTCGTCTTCGTGATAATATTCAGCTCAATCCTAATCAATATATTATTAAAATAAAAGGAATACAAGTAAGTGAAGGAGAAATTTTATTCGATCATTATATGGCGATGAATCCGGGATTTGTAGAAGAAGAAATTACGGGAATTCCGACGTTTGAACCATCTTTCCATCTGCCTGCTGTATGGATTACAGAGAGTCAGAGAGAGAGAGCAGAATCATTAGGATATACAGTAGTTGATCCACCATCTATTATCGCAACACATCTGACAGAAGTGATAAAAGCACATTTGGCAGAGCTTTTAACCAGACAAGATGTACAGAACTTAGTGAATAATGTAAAGGAAACCAATCCTACTCTTATCGATGAATTAATACCAAAGTTATTGAATATTGGAGAGATACAAAAAGTGTTACAGAATTTATTGAGTGAGGGTATTTCCATAAGAGATTTAATTACGGTATTTGAAACATTAGCAGATCATGCAGCGATAACAAGAGATACAGATGTTTTAACAGAATACGTGCGACAGAGTTTGAAACGAGCGATTTCTAGTAAGTATTTTCCTGCAAATGAAATGACAAGCGTAGTTACCTTAGATCCGAAGACAGAACAAGAAATTATGAATTCCGTAAAACAGACAGAACAGGGCGCATATTTAACATTAGCTCCAGAAAGAACAAAGAGTATTATTCACTCTGTAGAAGAACAGGTAGGAAAATTAGAAAATATGGGGAAGAGTCCAATTATTATTACTTCTCCCATTGTACGGGCTTATTTTAAGAGATTGACACAAGATTATTTTAGAGATTTAATCGTGATCTCTTATAATGAGGTTGAATCTAATGTAGAATTACAGTCAGTAGGGATGGTGACAGCAGGATGATTATTAAAAAATTTCAGGGAAATACAGAAGAAGAGGCAATTTTAGCGGCCAAAGAAGAGATGGGAAGTAACGCCATTGTTATGAATATCTGTACGACAAAACAAAAAGGAATTTTTGGAATGTTTCGTAAAGATATGGTGGAAGTGACTGCCGCATTAGAAGAAAAGGAAGATTTGCTTCAAAAAGAAAAAGACCTTCAAAAAGAAGAGGCAGCAGAAAAAAAACAGGTTTTACAAGAACCAAAACAGGAAGAAGAAAAAGACAATCAAATCAATAAAAAACCAAAAGAAGATGCTGCCTTTGAGAAAAGATTGGTCAATATTCAGAGTATGTTGGAGAATCAAATGAAAAGACAGGAACCAATAAAGGAAGAAAAAGAAAAGGCAGTGGAGCAGGAAGAAAGAGAAAACCTGCCTTTTTTACGGTTAGTTTATAAACATTTAATTGATAATGATGTACAGGAAATGTATGTCAATCAGATTTTTACAGAAGTAGAAAGAGGATTAAAAAAAGAGGCGTCTTTAGAAAGCGTTTTAGCGGCTGTTTATCAAAAAATTATTTTAAAATTAGGAGAGCCTGATCCTATTGTATATAAAGAAGGGCAGAAAAAAGTCGTTTTTTTTGTAGGACCTACAGGAGTGGGGAAAACAACGACCATAGCGAAGTTAGTTTCTGAGATGAAATTAAAACATAGGGCGAAGATAGCATTAATGACCGCTGATACATATCGAATTTCAGCGGTAGAGCAGCTTCGCACTTATGCCAGTATTTTAGATATTCCTTTAAAAATCGTTTACTCAGAAAGTGATTTGACACAGGGGTTGGAAGAATTAAAGGAATATGATATGATATTCATAGATACAGCAGGACGTTCTCATAAAAATAAAGAACAATGTGCGGAATTGTTTGATCTCATTGCGAGTATGGAACAGAATAAGAACTATGAGATGGAAATCAGCCTAGTTTTAAGTGTTACTACGAAATATAAAGATTTAGTGAAGATATGTGAAAAATATTCACAATTAGGAAAATATCGCATCATTTTTACAAAGTTAGATGAAACAAGCAGCGTAGGAAATATTTTAAATATTGCTATCTTGACCCATGGAACATTATCCTATACCGCTTCTGGTCAAAATGTTCCAGATGATATTTCTGTTATTAATGTGCAAAATATTGCGAAACGTTTGCTTGGGAGAGGGGAAGATTAAATGGATCAAGCACAGAACTTAAGAAATATAGTGAAAGCGCAGCAAGTACAAGTGAATAAAAGTGCGAGATTGCTCACGATTACCAGCGGAAAAGGTGGAGTAGGAAAGTCCAGCACAGCAGTGAATTTAGCAGTACAGTTCAGAAAGTTAGGATATCGTGTGCTGATATTTGATGCAGATTTTGGACTTGCAAATATAGAAGTGATGTTTGGTGTTTTTCCAGAATATAATTTATCTGATGTGGTTTTTCGCAATAAGAAAATAGAGGAAATCATCACAAGAGGTCCTATGGATATCGGCTTTATTTCTGGAGGCTCTGGTATAGCAGAATTATCTAATCTTTCTAAAGAAAATGTTCGATTTCTGGCAAGTAAATTAATGCAATTAGATACAATGTTTGATATTATTATTGTGGATACAGGAGCAGGAATATCAGATACTGTTATGGAATTTGTAAAATGTAGTAAAGAAGTGATTGTAGTGACTACTCCAGAACCAACATCCATCACAGATTTTTATTCATTGTTAAAAGCATTAAAGCGTTCATCTGATTTTGATTCAGAAAGTACTACTATAAAAGTGCTCGCGAATAAAGTCAATGGAACAGAGGAAGCGAGAGAGTTGTATTTAAAAGTCAATTCTGTAGTGAGTAAATTTTTAGGAATCAAACTAGAATTTTTAGGATTAATTCCGAATGATTCCCATGTATCAAAAGCGATCATGCAGCAAAAACCGGTATCTATTGTAGATGAAAATGCGAAGGCTTCTAAGGCATATGAAAAGATAGCGAAGGGATTACTAGAAGATGCGCAGATGGATATCTATGGAAAAGTAGGAATTGCGCAGATTTTTATGAATATTTTTCGGGCAAAAACAAGAAGATAATAGGCAATAGTCAAGTCAAAATAAAAAATTTCTAGAAGATTCTAAAAATAATAAAATTTTTAAAAAAAATGAAAAAATAAAAACCTATTTTAGCAAAATATATGATATAATAAGAGAAGACAAAATAACAATAGTAATGCCTGTAGTTGATCTCTATTAGCTTATTTTTGCAGAGGAAATCAATTATAGGAAAAAATGAAAAGGGCTGATAAAATGAAAAAGAATATATTGATTGTCGATGACTCTGTACTTATGAGAAGAGTATTATCTGATACCGTAAATTCAGATGATAGATTTACGGTAAAAGATATTGCTAATGATGGTCAGGCGGGACTGAAATTATTATTGAATTCTCCGACCTTATATGATGCTGTTCTGTTAGATATTTATATGCCTAAGATGACAGGACTGGAGGTTTTAGAGGAATTAGAAAAACATAAAGAAGTCACTTCTAAAGTGATCATATGCAGCACAAAAGCGGATGAGAGTGCAGAAGAAACAATGATAGCATTAGACCGTGGCGCTTTTGATTTCATTAAAAAACCCGAAAATTTGATTAATGCCAAAAGTAATACATTTCAGGAAGCATTGCTTAGGATACTGGAAGTGGCGACAGAACAACGAGCAGTAAGACCTTCTGTTAGCAGTGTCTGGAAGAAAAAACCTTTAACAACCACAGAGAGAAAGAATTCTATTATAAGACCAGACACTTCATTGATAAAAGGTTCTGGAAACAAATTAATTGCTTTAGCATGTTCTACAGGAGGTCCAAAAACATTACAATCTCTGATTCCCTTTCTTCCTCAGAACATGAATGCTCCAATGGTATTGGTACAACATATGCCGGGAGGATTTACAAATTCTTTAGCTATGAGGCTAAATGATATAAGTAAAGTAAAGGTGAAAGAAGCACAAGATGGGGAGATTCTTGAAAAAGGAACTGTTTACATAGCCCCAGGAGGAAAACATATGAAAATTGCCAGAAGCGGCAGTTTCGGTTCTAAAATTGTGATATCGGAAGAACCTCCAAGAGATGCTTTAAGACCATGTGCAAATATTATGTATGAATCTCTGATGGATTCTAAATATGATGAAATCGTCTGTGTAGTTTTAACAGGAATGGGAGCAGATGGCACAGTGGGAATTAAAGCATTGAAAGAAAAGAAAAAAGTTTATGTAATCGCCCAAGATGATGCTACCAGTGTAGTATATGGAATGCCCAAAATGGTCGCACAAGCTGGATTAACAAATGAAATATTGCCAATTACTGAGATTGCTGATACAATCATAAAGAAGGTAGGTGTACAATAATGGATGAAAAAGAATACCGAAGCCCATACCTAGAAACTTATATTGATGAAACAAAAGAACATTTAGAGGAGTTCAATAATGAATTATTGATCTTAAAAAAAGAACCAGAGAATAAAGAGGCTATAGGGCAAATTTTTGTAATGGCACATTCTTTAAAAGGAATGGCAACTGTAATGACATATAAGAGGATTCATCGCTTAGCTCGTGATATAGAAAGCATATCTAGGAAAGTGGAAGAAGATAGAATGAAGATGAATCCGGAATTATTGGATATTTTATTTCAATGTTTAGAGGCTCTAAAGGAACATTTATCTTGTGTTATAGAAACATCAGATGAGGGAACAAATGAAAATGAACCTCTTATTGCCCGTTTAGATGCCATTCTATTAAAACAGGGAATTTCAAATGAAAGCAGATGATACAGTAGGAAAAAGCATTGAAAGAAAAGAGTTTATGTAATCGCTCAAGACGATGCTATCAGTGTGGTATATGGAATGCCCAAAATGGTCGCACAGGCTGGATTAACAAATGAAATATTG
>CAJUHN010000015.1:0-25178 GCA_910585935.1 uncultured Lachnospiraceae bacterium
AAGACGTCGGCACTTAATGAGCAGTTTCGTAAGAAAATGCGAATTTAGTACCGTTGCGTCTGGAACGGAGCGAGAGCGCGGCTTCGTTGGAACATTTCTTCCCTGCGCGAACCTTTGGTCAAAGTGTTTCAGATTTGATATTTTCCTGCATGGAAGTGTTCGATTGGGCAATTAAAACTAGAACAGAGCGTTCCCCTGCTAAAATGGTTTTTCCCACACGAACCTTTTTTTGTTCTTCTAGATAAGTGTTGCAAACGATATACCAACTCATACCCATAGGGAGTTCTGGAAGTGTGATTTCTAAGCCTTCCCAATAAGCATTGATTGCCAAATAGATAATATCGTCTTCTGGTTGGTCAATTCTTTTTCCTGCAAACATGATTCCTATGTATTTATCAATATAAGAAAACTCTTCTATCCAAGGTGTCACTCCATGATAACTGATATCCGGGAAGCCGATGCTGCAGGAGGCACATTTATGTCGAATGATTTCGTGAGATTTCCGAAGTTGTATCATATATTTAAAAAATTCAAATATTTCTCTGTTTTTTTCTAACAGCGACCAGTCTAACCAAGAAATTTCGTTATCCTGACAGTAGGGATTATTATTTCCAAATTGTGTATTGCAAAATTCATCTCCAGCCAAAAACATAGGAGTGCCACGGCTGCATAAAAGAGTGACACAAGCATTTTTTATCATTCTTTTTCTCAAGTGGATAATTTCTATATTATCTGTATCTCCTTCTACTCCGCAGTTCCAACTGTAGTTATCACTTGTGCCATCTGTGTTTTCCCAACCATTTGCCTCATTATGTTTTTCATTGTAGGAATATAGATCATATAAGGTGAAACCATCATGACAAGTGATAAAATTGACAGAGGCATTTGCACCACGTATATTAGGGTCATATAAATCGGGAGAGCCAGAGATTCTATGAGCCGCGGCTGTTGCAAGACCATCATCTCCCTTTAAAAATCTTCTGATATCATCTCGATATTTTCCATTCCATTCTGCCCAGCGATTCCAAGAGGGAAAACTGCCTACTTGATATAATCCGCCTGCGTCCCAAGCTTCTGCAATTAATTTCACGTTTCCAAGAATAGGATCGAAGGCAAGACTTTGTAAAAGAGGGGGCTGCTTCATTGGAGAACCATCTTCATTTCTCCCTAAAATAGAAGCTAAATCAAATCGGAAACCGTCGATATGATAAGTGATGACCCAATAGCGCATACACTCTAATATCATTTGTTGTACAATGGGGTGGTTACAGTTTAATGTGTTTCCGCAGCCACTGAAATTATAGTAGAAACCTTCAGGAGTGAGTAAGTAATAAATATTATTATCTACTCCCTTAAAAGAAAAGAAAGGTCCTTTTTCATTTCCCTCTGCAGTATGATTGAACACAACGTCTAAAAAGACTTCTATGCCGTTTTCATTAAAGGTTTTAATCAATTTTTTTAATTCATTTCCCTCGCGGTTATATTCTGTACTCGCAGTATAGCTAGTATTAGGAGAAAAAAAGCTGACTGTATTATAACCCCAATAGTTATAGAGATTTTTGCCATTATATTCTCTGGCTTCCATCGTTTCATCAAATTCAAAGATGGGCATGAGTTCTACTACATTTACTCCTAATTCCTTTAAATAAGGAAGTTTTTCGAGTAATCCATCGAATGTTCCGGGAAATTTAACGCCGGAACTGGGGTGTATGGTAAAGCCACGCACATGCATTTCATAAATGATCAATTCATCCATCGCGATTAAAGGCTGTTTACATTTTCCCCAATCAAAATCATCTTTTACCACTCTTGCTTTATAATGCTGCCCTCTAGAATGGGATACCCCCCATTGACTCTGTCCAGTAACAGCCTTAGCATAAGGGTCTAATAGATATTTGGTCTTATCAAAAATGAGTCCTTTTTTAGGATTATAAGGTCCGTCTAAACGATAGGCATATTCAAAGTCTTCAATATGAAGTTTAAATACAATCATAGAATAGACATTTCCTACTTTATAATGTTCAGGAAAGGGGAGGATAGCGAAAGGTTCATCTATTTCCCGACGAAATAAAAGGAGTTCACAAGAGGTAGCACCATGAGAATGAATAGTGAAATTGACACCGCCCGGAATAGCGGTAGCACCATTGATTTCATAAAATCCCGGACGCACTTCAAATCCTGAAATGGTATCTAGTGGCACTAAATGGATAGAGTATTGAGTTGGTATCATAAAAAAACCTCCTTTTCTGCACGACTTTATAATTTTGCTTTTCTTAATATTCACTTTAATATAGATCTTCACGTTTGACAAGTCTTTTTTATTCCTATAAGCTGATGGAAAGTTTCTATTTTAAAATATCATTATTATCAAAAGAACAATAATATAGGCATTATTTTTCGGATTTTGACGAAAGGATCGCCCCTGACGGGAACTATTCTAACGAAGCCGCGCTCTCGCTCCGTTCCAGACGTAGCGGTACTAAATTCGCAGTCCCTAACGGAACTGCTTATTAAGTACCAACGTCTTCCAAGGGGCTTCTTTTAGAATAGTTCCCGTCAGGGGCTAGTTTGCAGAGGAGGCAAGTTTTAAAGCATGATAGTATCACTTCATAGGGGAATATGAGTATTTTAGAGATTTTGTTTTTAAAGGATTTGAAATTTCATAAGTGATAAATATAAATAATACAGTAGAAAATTGACAGATGATGTGATAGAATAAAATTATTAAATAGCAAAATTATTTTGAAGTGCCAATTCGTGTGGAGATATAACAAAATATATTGTAATAGAAACTGCATGAGAAGATGCTTGATTATTTATGATGGTATAGATTTTATTATATTTAAAAAGAGGGAAAAAAGAATGGGAACAATTTATGACAATACAGAAATTTATGATATAGGTTTTGATGAAAAAAAGTGGCAGATAGTAAAAGAACATTGGAAGAAGATTTTTGATGGAACAAAAGTAAATACTATTCTTGACTGCAGTATCGGAACAGGCAATATAACATTACAGTTATCAGAACTTGGTTATCAGTTAACGGGTTCAGACTTAAGTGCAAATATGCTAAAAAAATGTGAGGAAAAAGCGAGGGAAAGAAACATTAATGTCCAATTATTTCAGTCTGACTTTCGAGAGATTGCTGAAAATACAGAAAAGATGTATGATTGTGTTATGAGTACAGGAAACTCGTTGCCGTATGTTGAGAATGATGAGGTGATAAAAACCTTACATATCATGGATTCTCTTGTTTCAGTAGGAGGTTATATCTATTTAGATACAAGAAATTGGGACAAAATAATAAAAGAACATCAAAGGTTTTACTTTTATCCTCCGATCTATAGGAACGATTACCGTATAGATGAAATACAGTTTTGGGATTATATGCAAGATGGAAGTATTATTTTCCATATAGTGTATTCTTTTGAAAAAGAACAAAAAATTGTCCAAAGGGAAATCTTTGAAGAGAAATATTTTCCTATAAGAAAAGAGCTAATTTTAGATGAATTAAAACAGATGGGATATCGAATTATAAAAAATGTTAACTTTCCGATTCAGTGTAGCTTACCGCCTGAAGAGTTCGACTGGTATTGTATTTTAGCGCAAAAATGATTTGAAGTTTCAGAGTTTTCATTCTAAAAAATAAAACACCTTCTCAAAGAGATACCTATAGGAGTGAATTTAAAGAAAATATATACAAAAAATCTAGGAAAATCATATTGTTACATTTTTATATTTATATGATAAATAATTTATTTCCTTAATACAGCAAAACAAATACTATCGAGTTCTGCAAGTCAAATTATTAACAAACACTAATGTTTATTGTAGCATAAACTAGCGGAGGCAAAGAAGTATTCCAAAAGAAGCCCCTTGGAAGACGTCGGTACTTAGCAAACAGACCGTAAAGGTCTGTGCGCTTAGTACCGCTACGTCTGGAACGGAGCGAGAGCGCGGCTTCGTTGGAATACTTCTTTGCCGTAGCGCCCCCTTTGTTCCCATGTTCTCTAAAAACCATATATCTGAATCGAAATAGTAGATAACTTTATCTTATAAAGTGAGAAAAAATCCTTGCATTTCACGAACAGTAGTGCTATACTAAACAAGACAGACAATAGAGTTGAATGGAAAAAGAGTGGGCGAAAGTCCACTCTTTCCATATTTAGATAAAGAAAAGGAAGTGATAATGTGACAAAAAGAGAAGAATATGAAAAAAGGACAGAAGAATTACTGCTGCCTATCATAGAAGAAAAGCAATTTGAACTTGTAGATGTGGAATATTTGAAGGAGGGGAGTAATTGGTATCTGAGGGCATATATCGATAAAGAAGGCGGAATTACAGTAGATGATTGCGAACTTGTCAGCCGGACATTAAGTGATATACTGGATAAAGAAGATTTTATTTCAGATGCTTATATCTTAGAAGTGAGTTCTCCAGGGCTTGGAAGACCTCTGAAAAAAGAAAAAGATTTTCAAAGAAGCTTGGGAAAAGAAGTGGAGATCCATTTATATAAACCGTTGAATAAACAAAAGGAATATAGAGGTATTCTACATGCATATGATAAAGACAACGGTGCGACACGTTTCTAGTTTAGCGTGATAAAAATACGGAAAGACTAGACACTATACGAAATTTGTATAGGAGAACTGTTTCTTCGAGAAGTCAAATGAGGGAGTAGTGACCCGAAGGGCTTCCTTTGATACTCCGACTAGCGTTTTATGATTAAGCATAAAGGGTTAGAAGCTCGGTGAAGTCGGCTGAAATCCACTCTCGCTTGTGTTAAACTGCTAACATAGGCAGGAAAAATGAACCAGAGGTGGTCATGTGGGTGATAGGTCGGAAGGCTATAAAATAATCATGGTGAGAATGTGTGTTAAAACACTGACGATACTACCGAATGTACGGCTCTATACTTTACTTCTGTCGAATGGGCAGAAGAACCTTAATTGGTGGTTTTAGGAGGATTAGTAAAAATCGTTGTTATGAAAATCCTTGCACTACAGTAATCGGTCACGTAGTGGAACTGAAACAGGGTCAAAGGTAGCACCTAAAATTATATGCAAAGCTAGAAGAAACGGAACGTGGAAAGCTTGGGAACACCGAATAAGAAAGAGGGCTTAATACCTTGTGTAATAGCAGGAAATGGGAAAGAAATAAATTTCATCTCTAAATAATCTAATATAAAAAAAGAAGAAAGAAGAAAAAGAAATATAGAAAAACTAAAATATTTTAATCAATTAGAAAAAGGAGAGATGATATTATGATTAAAACACAATATCCATGCAGAATAAGAAATCAAGCTGTGATAATAGATGGAGAAATAATCCCTACATCATTAAAGAAATTAATAATAAATGATAAAGATGGAAAAGAAATAGTAATTCCTCAAATACAAAAGCAGCCCGAAAGAAAAATTTGTTACGTGCGTATTTATCCGGATACGAACGTAACAAATGAAGCTTATTCATACGTAGAATTACCAAATAATAATCTAACGAAAGAATTAATTCTACGAAATGAAGCTGCTAATGATAATAATAACTTAATAATATTCCTAGATGACTTTCAAATCCACAATACAAATTGGATAAATGAAGTTCATTATATAGGAAATTGTTAATATTATTATTATTGTTATCATAATTAAAAAAAAATATCATGACATTTATTCCTATCCCTATAACTGCTACTAATCCCGAGTGAGAGTAGAGCCACGACCAATGAAGTTACGGAAAGCGTAATGGAGGAACAGGCTCAAGTCAAATCAACTCAAAATCAAAAACGAGTAAATATATACTCAAAATGAATTCTTTCATAAATTTCAGGTTCGTTTAAGACTAAGAGAAGTTATTTCCCCAATGAGCAGAAAGGAGAATTTAACTGACTGAAACATGTATCATACAGACGCGAAAGATTTTATAAAAGCTTCGAAAAGAAGAAAACTGAAAAAGACAATATTACGTTATAATGAATATTACCAAATGCAAATCATATTTGATAATCTTTATAAGCAAAGTCAACAAGGAAGTGTATTTCATCATTTATACGAAATAATTACATCACAAGACAATATACTTCTTGCCTATCGAACGATAAAAAGAAATGACGGGAGCAAAACACCGGGGACTAACAGACATAATATCCGATATTGGGAAAAACAAAACGTAGAGGATTACATTTCTTATATACAAAACAGACTAGAAAACTTTCAACCAATACCTGTATGTCGAAAAGAAATTGAAAAACCCAATGGAGGAATAAGACCTTTCGGAATACCTTGTATCGAAGATAGACTGATACAGCAAGCCATAAAGCAAGTATTAGAACCCATTTGTGAAGCCAAATTCTTTGAACATAGCTATGGATTTAGACCAAATCGAAGTACAGAACACGCCCTAGCTTATGCGGTAAAAAAAATTAATATAGATAAATGCTACTTTGTAGTAGATATAGATATAAAAGGCTTCTTTGATAATGTAAACCACGGGAAACTACTAAAACAACTCTATACCATTGGAATACAGGACAAAAGGGTACTAAGCATTATTAGTAAAATGCTGAAAGCAGAAATCAAAGGAATAGGAATACCAGACAAAGGAGTGCCTCAAGGAGGAATACTTTCTCCATTATTATCTAATATAGTACTAAATGAATTAGACCAATGGATAACTTCCCAATGGCAAGACTTTGAAACCAAGAATAAATTTTATAATACGCCTAACAAGTATAGACATCTCAGAACTAAATCAAAGCTAAAAGAAATTTATCTGGTGAGATACGCGGACGACTTTAAAATATTTTGCAGAAAGAAAGAAGACGCACACAAAATATTCCAAGCAGTTCAGCAATGGCTAAAAGAAAGATTATCATTAGAAATAAGCCCAGAAAAATCCAAAATAACCGATGTACGCAAAAGTCCATCTAAATTTCTTGGATTTAAAATCAAAGCTTATAAGAAAAACAAGAAATGGATTGCCCGAACACACATGACACAAAAAGCACAAAATAAAGCAGTATCAACGATTAAAGAGCAATTAG
Source organism: uncultured Lachnospiraceae bacterium (assembly GCA_910585935.1). Taxonomy (GTDB): domain Bacteria; phylum Bacillota; class Clostridia; order Lachnospirales; family Lachnospiraceae; genus MGBC136627. Next base: position 7,043 of record CAJUHN010000015.1, read on the forward strand.
AAATCATGAAGAAATCTAACGGTGTGAAGGAAGTAACAAATTACAATTCCATTATAGCAGGTTTGCATAATAATTATAAAATAGCAACAGAAGTTAATTTAGACTTTACAAAGATACACTACAAACTTCTTACATGTCTTAAACAAAAATTGAAATTAATACGAACTAAAAAAGGCTACAAAACGGAAGAATACCGTAAGAAATATGGAAAATATAATGGGGAAATATATCATGTAAAAGAAATTACACTATACCCCATAGCATGTATTACAAATAAACCGCCTTTACTATTTAACTCAAAGAAATCTAATTATACAAAAGGAGGAAGAAATATACTCCACAAGGAACTAAATGGGATAGATTTAGAAATTCTAAACTATATGAAACACCACCCAACAGGAACTGTGGAATTGAATGACAATAGAATGTCGCTGTACTCGGCACAAAGAGGAAAAGACCCTATTACGGGTAATCCTCTCATTGAAAGCTTAGAAGTACATCATATTCTACCAAAAAGCCAAGGCGGTCAAGACAACTATGAAAATCTAATCTTAGTAAACGAAAACACACATAGATTAATACATGTGGTAAATTCAGATATGATAGAATATTATCTTAGATACAGGGATTATTCAACGAAGGTAATAGATAAAATAAATGAATATCGTATGAAAGTGGGAAATGAAAGGATTATGAGTGAGAGATGATTTGATGGAACGCCGTGTGCGGTGAAAGTCGCACGCACGGTGTGGACTGGGGGAAAAGCTGGAGATAGTATCAAAGGCTTACCTATCAGTATTGGTAATTGAGTTTGAAGATGAAACACAACTCAGTATGAAGAGGTCAGAGATTGCTCTGATTCGTTTAGCATTTGATTGGTAAATAGGAGCATGGGAAGGGAATTAAAGGAGGATTTAAAAAAAAATGAACAAAGAATTAATCGAGGCGCTAGATGTACTCGAAAAGGAAAAAGATATCAGCAAAGATACATTATTAGAAGCGATAGAAAATTCTTTATTGACTGCCTGTAAAAACCACTTTGGAAAAGCGGATAATGTAAAAGTCACAATCAATCGGGAAACAGGAGATTTTAAAGTTATTGCAGAAAAAACAGTGGTAGAAGAGGTAAAAGATGATGTCACAGAGATAAGCCTGGCAAATGCAAAACTCAAAGACCCACGGTTTGATTTGGGGGATATAGTAAATGTAGAGATTAAATCGAAAGAATTTGGTCGAATCGCCACTCAAAATGCGAAAAATGTGATTCTTCAGAAAATAAGGGAGGAAGAAAGAAAAGTCTTATTTAATCAATATTATGAAAAAGAAAAAGATATTGTGACAGGTATTGTACAGAGATATGTTGGTAAGAATGTAAGTATTAATCTCGGCAAAGTGGACGCGATGTTGATGGAAAATGAACAGGTAAAAGGGGAAATTTTTAAGCCAACAGAGAGAATTAAACTTTACATTTTAGAAGTCAAAGATACCACGAAAGGACCTAAAATTTTAGTTTCCAGAACACATCCAGATTTAGTGAAACGTCTGTTTGAAGCGGAAGTGACAGAGGTAAAAGATGGAACGGTGGAGATTAAAAGTATTTCTAGAGAAGCTGGCAGCAGAACAAAAATTGCGGTATGGTCAAATGATCTCAATGTCGATCCAGTAGGAGCTTGTGTAGGTCTCAATGGAGTAAGAGTGAATTCGATTGTAGAAGAATTGCGAGGAGAAAAGATAGATATTATTAATTGGAGTGATAATCCTGCTATTTTAATTGAAAATGCGTTGAGTCCTGCAAAGGTGATCACTGTTTTGGCAAATGATGAGGAAAAGACAGCAAAGGTGGTAGTGCCAGATTATCAGCTTTCTTTGGCGATTGGAAAAGAAGGACAGAATGCGAGGCTGGCTGCTCGACTGACAGGATTTAAGATTGATATTAAGAGTGAGAGTCAGGCGAAAGAATTAGAAGAATTTAAAGAATTATTCACTTTCCAAGAAAATAATACAACACAAGAAATAGAGGATAAGATAGAAAAAGATGATTCTTTATTATTAGAAGAATATGACATAGAGATGAATCAAACAGAAGAGGAAATAGAAGAATAAAAATCAAGATGGCTTAAAATAGGATGTGATAATGTGGCAGGAGTGAAAAAGATTCCGCAGAGGCAATGTATCGGATGCGGAGAAATGAAAAGTAAAAGGGAAATGATTCGTGTTATAAAAACGAATGAAGAACAAATTTTTATTGATGCTACCGGCAAGAAAAATGGAAGAGGAGCTTATATATGTCCAAATCTGTCCTGTCTGAACAAAACAATAAAGAATAAAGGATTAGAGCGTTCTTTCAAAATGTCTATCCCTTCTGAAGTCTATGAACAATTAAAAAAGGAGATGACAGAACTTGAAAAATAATGGAGTGATGTCCATGATAGGGATGGCTACAAAGGCAGGAAAAACAGTAAGTGGTGAATTTATGACGGAAAAGGCGGTAAAGGGAGGAAAAGCTTTACTTGTCATTGTAGCAGAAGATGCTTCCGAAAATACGAAGAAAAAATTCCAGAATATGTGTACTTACTATAAAGTGCCTTACTATATACTCGGCAGGAAAGAACAGTTAGGACATAGTATGGGAAAAGAAATCCGCGCAACCCTTGCTGTTACTGACTCTGGTTTTAAGACTGCCATTGAGAAACAGCTAAATAAATGAGAGAAGAAGAACGGAGGTAGTAAGTATGGCGAAAGTGAGAATTAGTGATATAGCAAAACAATTAGGGACAAAAAGCAATGAAGTGATAAGAGTGCTAGAAGAACATGGAATAGATAATAATGGAAAAAAATTTGCTCCAAATTCTAGCGTAGAAGAAGGGGTAATAGAGGGGTTAAAATCAGATATAAAGATAGAAAAAAAGCAGAATACTACAGAGGGAAAAGAAGAAGCACATAAACAGAAAATTTATATGGTATCTAATCCACAGAATAGTCAAGGGTTTAAACCAAATAGAAAGAATAATAATAATCAGAATCAAAATAAAAATAATATGAATAGACCTGCCTCTAATGTTCAAAATAATAAAAACCAGACAACCGCGAGTGGAAAAACACAACGTAATTCTAATAACAATAATTTTGTAAAAACAAATAATTTTCCTGCAAAAGGATCAAATACAAATAATGCTAATGTTCCTGCTAACTCAAATGTAGAAGGTCAGAAGAATACAGCGCATAAGCAGCAAAAACCGCAGGAACAAAATCGTTTTGCTCAAAATCAAACAAGACAGCAAAATCGTTTTAATCAAAATAATAAAAATAATAATCAGACACAGGCGAATCATAATAACAATCGTTTTACACAGAATAAACAAAACAAAACAGAGAAGACACAGACAGAAAAAAATGTTATGCCAGAATTAAAAATACCAGAAGTCAGAAAAGAAGATAGTATGCCAGAGAAGCGCTCCAAGCGTCCAGAAAAAAGAAAAGATAATTACCAAGAGAATCCAAAAGGAATGCATCCAGAAAAACCATTGCGCCAAAATAATCCAGTAAAGAAGAATGTAGAACCTAAAGTTCAGATTCAGGAAGTCAAAGAGCCAGAAATCAAAGAAATCCAGATTCCAGAAATTATTACAATAAAAGAGTTGGCAGAAAAAATAAAGATACAACCATCGGCACTGATTAAAAAACTATTTATGCAAGGAAAAATAGTGACACTCAATCAGGAGATAGATTTTGATACTGCAGAAGAAATTGCATTAGAATATGATATCATTGCAGAAAAAGAAGTGAAAGTAAATGCAATAGAGGAACTTTTAAAAGAAGAAGACGAAGAGGAAAGCACTATGGTGACCAGACCTCCTGTCATCTGTGTGATGGGGCATGTAGATCATGGAAAAACGTCTCTGTTAGATGCGATTCGTTCTACAAATGTGATAGCGAAAGAAGCAGGAGGAATCACACAGCATATTGGCGCTTATGTGGTGGAAATCAATGGAGAGAAGATAACATTTTTAGATACTCCGGGTCATGAGGCATTCACTGCTATGCGTATGAGAGGGGCACAGTCTACCGACATCGCTATTTTGGTAGTGGCAGCAGATGATGGCGTTATGCCTCAGACAATAGAAGCAATTAACCATGCAAAGGCGGCTGGAATAGAGATTATCGTGGCGATTAATAAAGTGGATAAACCAAGTGCAAATGTGGATCGTGTGAAGCAAGAGCTGATAGAACATGGATTAGTAGCAGAAGATTGGGGTGGAAGTACTGTATTTGTGCCAGTATCTGCAAAAACACATGATGGAATAGAGAATTTATTAGAGATGATTTTGCTGACTGCAGAAGTAAAAGAATTAAAGGCGAATCCAAAGAGAAAAGCGAGAGGGCTTGTGATAGAGGCGCAATTGGATAAAGGAAAAGGACCAGTGGCGACAGTATTAGTTCAAAAAGGAACACTCCATATTGGAGATGCGATTGCAGCAGGTTCTTGTCATGGAAAAGTGAGAGCTATGATAGATGATAAAGGCAGAAGATTAAAAGAGGCTGGACCATCTATGCCAGTGGAAATCTTAGGGTTAAATGATGTTCCAAACGCTGGGGAAATCTTTGTAGTATGCAATAGCGAAAAAGATGCCAGAAATTTCTCTGAAACCTTTATTTCACAAGGAAAAGAAAAATTATTAGAAGACACTAAAGTGAAGATGTCATTAGATGATCTATTCAGCCAAATCAAAGCAGGAAATGTCAAAGAATTAAATGTCATTGTAAAAGCAGATGTGCAGGGGTCTGTAGAGGCGATTCGTCAGAGTTTGGAAAAATTATCAAACGAAGAAGTAGTAGTAAAGGTGATTCATGGCGGCGTAGGTGCTGTGACAGAATCTGATGTATCTTTGGCATCCGCTTCTAATGCGATTATCATCGGTTTTAATGTAAGACCTGATAACATGGCAAAGAACATAGCCGAAAGAGAAAATGTGGATTTACGCCTTTATAAAGTAATTTATAATGCGATTGAAGATGTACAGGCGGCAATGAAGGGTATGCTAGATCCTACTTATGAGGAAAAAGTGATTGGTCATGCAGAAGTCAGACAGACGTTTAAAGCATCAGGTGTAGGAACAATAGCAGGTTCTTATGTCTTAGATGGTAAATTTCAACGTAGCTGTTCTGTGCGAATCACCAGAGAAGGAGATTTATTATTCGATGGAGCATTAGCTTCTTTGAAGCGTTTTAAAGATGATGTAAAAGAAGTAAATGCAGGATATGAATGTGGTCTTGTATTTGAGAAATTTAATGATATAAAAGAAGGCGACTTAGTAGAAGCCTATGTAATGGAAGAGGTTCCCAGATGAGAAAAAATAGTATAAAAAATATTAGAATTAATACAGAAGTACAAAAAGAATTAAGTATCATTTTACGTGAGGAAATCAAAGATCCCAGAATTAATTCTATGACTTCTGTGGTGTCTGTAGAGGTGACACCAGATTTAAAATATTGTAAAGTATATATCAGCGTATTAGGAGATGAAGAATCCCAGAAAAATACTTTAGAAGGTCTAAAGAGTGCAGAGGGTTATATTCGTTCCCAACTCGCAAAAACAATTAACTTAAGAAATACTCCAGAATTAACTTTTATTTTAGACCAATCTATCGAGTATGGAATTAATATGTCCAAATTAATTGATGAAGTAAATCAAGCAGATTTAGAGCGCCATAAAAAAGAAGAATAAAATAAAGAAAATAAAAAAGGATGAGTGAGAAAGAAAAATGAAGCTGAAATCTGAATTAGAACAGATATTACAAACAGACAATACGATAGCAATCGCCGGTCATGTAAGACCGGACGGCGATTGTATTGGTGCATGTCTAGGGCTTTACCACTACATAAAAGCCAATTATCCAGATAAGGAATTGACCATTTATTTAGAACAAACCTCTGAGAAATTTTCTTATTTAAAAGAAATAGAAGAAATAAAACATGACTGTGAAAAGGAAAAAGAGAAAAGTTATGACTGCTTTTTTATGTTAGATTGTGGTGAAACAGAACGATTAGGATTTTCAGGGATTCTTTTTCAGAATGCGAAAAAGACTGTTTGTATCGACCATCATATCAGCAGTGGCAAGATGGCGGATAAAAATTATATTTTTCCAGAAGCTGCTGCTACTTGTGAAGTTTTATTTGACTTTATGGAAGAAGATAAGATTCCATTGGACAGTGCCATCGCTCTCTATACAGGTCTTATTCACGATACAGGAGTTTTTAAGCACAGCAATACAACACAAAATACAATGGAAATAGCAGGAAAATTAATAGCAAAAGGCGTTCCTTTTACAGAAATCATTAACCATAGTTTTTATCAAAAAACATATATACAGAATCAGATTTTAGGGAGAGCTTTATTAGAGAGCATTGTGTTTTTTAATGGAACATGTATTTTCACTGCACTGCGTCAAAAAGATATGGAGTTTTATGGAGGGAGTGCAGATGATTTAGACGGGATCGTAGATCAACTCAAAATCACAAAAGGAATTATATGTGCGATTTTTTTATATGAATCAGAGCCACAGAAATATAAAGTGAGCCTCCGATCAGACGCTCCTATTGATGTCAGCAAAGTGGCGAAACACTTCGGAGGAGGCGGTCATATCCGCGCAGCAGGCTGTTCCATGCTCGGCAGTGTACATGATGTCATTAATAATTTATCTTCAGAAATTGAAAAACAGATGCAGGAGTGGAACAAAGGTGTATAATGGTATATTAAATATATACAAAGAAAAAGGATATACATCACATGATGTAGTAGCAAAACTCAGAGGAATTTTAAAGCAGAAAAAAATAGGTCATACAGGAACACTTGATCCAGACGCACAAGGAGTACTGCCCGTGTGTCTGGGAAGTGCGACAAAACTTTGTGATATGTTCACAAACAAAGATAAAGTTTATGAAACCACTATGCTGCTAGGCTGTGTTACAGATACACAAGATATCAGCGGAAAAAAAATAAAAGAAAGTTGTATTTCCGTAACAGAAACACAACTCATAGAGAATATACAAAAGTTTCAGAGAACATATGCACAGATTCCGCCCATGTATTCGGCAATAAAAATCAATGGGAAAAAATTATATGAATTAGCCAGAGAAGGAAAAGAAGTTGAAAGAAAGGGAAGAGAAGTAACCATTTATCAAATAGAAATCCTTTCCATAGATATTCCACATGTTAAAATGAGAGTTTTTTGTTCAAAAGGAACATATATCCGCACTTTGTGCCATGATATAGGGCAGCAGTTAGGGTGTGGTGCTTGTATGGAAGACTTAGTAAGAACAAAAGCAGGGTTATTTTGTCAGGAAAATAGCTTTTTTTTATCTGAGATAGAAAAATATAAAAAGGAAGATAGAATAGAAGAAATTTTACTTCCTGTGGAAGAAGTTTTGTGCGATTATAAAAAATGTTTTATAAAAGCAGAATATCAAAAAATTGTTGATAATGGAAATCCTTTTTTTTGCCATCAATTAAAAGAAAAAAGTGAACTAGATTTTCATAATCCAATTAGAGTATATGATGGAACAGAAAAATTTGTAGGAATATTTCAATATCAAAAAGAAAAAAACATGTTCTTTCCAATAAAGATGTTTTTAGAAAGATAGAGTACAAAAAATGTGATGATACAGAAAGGATAGACTTCGATGAAACTAATAAAAGACTTGACAGAGATTTCTATAAAGGCACAAACGGCAGTCACGCTTGGAAAATTTGATGGTCTTCACTTAGGACATCAAAAATTAATCCATCAAGTACTTAAGAAAAAAGAAAAGGGATATTTGTCAACGATTTTTACCTTTGACAGACCACCACAAAAATTATTGACAGGTTCTGAAAATAAAATTATTTTGACAAATGAAGAGAAGCAGAAAATGTTAGAGGATATACAGATAGATTTATTTGTGCAGTGCCCATTTACAAAAGAAATCGCACAACTAGAGCCAGAAGATTTTGTAAAAGATATTTTGAAAAAAAAGTTACATGTGGGATATTTGGTGGTTGGAACAGATTTTCGATTTGGATATCAGCGGAGGGGAGATATTGACTTATTAAATAAATTGGCAAAAGATTGTCACTATCACCTGATGGTTTTGGCGAAAGAACAACAAGAGGGACATAATATCAGCAGCACTTATATTAAAGAATTAATTTCTCAGGGAGAAGTAGAAAAAGCATCAGAATTTTTAGGGTATCCTTATTTCTTATCTGGAAAAGTGATACGTGGAAAACAACTTGGAAGGGCAATGGGTATTCCTACAGCTAATATTATTCCAGATGAAAGAAAAATTCTTCCACCGAATGGAGTATATGCTTCTAAATTTTGGGTAGATGGACATTTTTATTATGGTATGACAAATATTGGACTGCGACCTACAGTAGAAGATACGATAGAAAAAAATGTAGAAACATATCTATTTGATTTTGAAAAGGATATTTATGAAAAAGAGATTTTGGTAGAACTTTTAGAATATGAGAGAAAAGAAATAAAATTTGATTCTGTAGAGGCGTTAAAAAGACAGCTTTCTATGGATAAAGAAAAGACACAGGAAATTTTAGAAAAATATAGAGGAAAAAAGGCATAAAAGATGTGAGAAAGTCACAGATTTTGTGCCTTTTATTTAGTTTTTAGAGGTTTCAATAAAAAGTTGCAAAGGGATACTAAGATTTATAAGGTTCGCGCAAGAATGGGGGAATACCTATTCCAACGAAACCGCGCTTTCGCTCCGTTCCAGACGTAATGGACACTAAATTCTCGGCGCGTGACCGCACCGCTCATTAAGTGCCAACGTCTTCCAAGGGGTTTCTTTTGGAATAGGTATTCCCCCATTCTTGCGCTAGTTTATTGTACAGGCGAGTTCAGAAAAGTATGTTGTTTATAGGTTATAAAATTAGAATAGCTTTTTACTGTAGTGAATTTTTGATGTTGAGGTAGAGGGAATCGTAATTATATATTTTAGATAAAAATTTATTGACAAAGAATTGTTATCTTGTTATAATACTCTTGTAATAAATGTAACAATTATGTAACAAATTTGAAGAGCTGATATACAGTGTGGAGGAAATAATGAGAAATACAGTAAAAAAAGCAGTAGGAATATGTGTATTAGGTACAATACTATTTTTAGGAAAAACAGATTTTTCTTATGCTATTAATATAAAAGGAACAGACGCCGAAGCAGGCGCTTCTATGGTTTTAGAGAAATATTATAAAGAAAATTCTATGGCGAGTAAACAGGCTTTACAAAATGTGTCTATTGTGACAGCGAGTACAGTTTCTCTGATTCAAGAACCTGCGAAAGAAGAAACGAAAACATATGCTCCTATTCCGGGATATACGAATTTAGGAATTGCAAATGTACAGGATAGTTTAAATGTTAGAAAGAGTCCTGTAGATGGAGAAATTATAGGTCGTATTTTAAAAGATGGAGCTTGTGAAATCATATCAGAGGAAAATGGCTGGTATTATATCGAATCAGGTGATATTACAGGTTATGTGAGTGCTGATTATGTTTTGACAGGAGATGCTGCTTTAGAAAAAGCATGGGAAGCGGTTGCTAATGTAGCGAAGGTAACAGCAGATGCTTTATATTTACGCCAAGAGCCGAACACAGAATGTGATATTTTAGAAGTATTGGGAAATTCAGAAGAATTTGAAGTGGTAGAAATGTTAGATGGTTGGGCAAAGATATTAGTGGATAGTACAGAAGGGTATGTATCTACAGATTATGTTTCAATTTCCCCACAATTAGAAACGGCACGTACATTAGAACAATTACAATATGGAATGGGAATTTCCGATTTGAGGATTGAAATGGCAAATTTCGCACAACAATTTGTTGGTTATCCTTATGTATATGGAGGAAATAGTTTAACAAAAGGAACAGATTGTTCTGGATTTACATATTTAATCTATCAACATTTTGGCATTTCCATTCCTAGAACAGCGACAACACAATATAATTTCGGAAAGAAGATAAGCGTTTCAGAATTAAAACCGGGAGATTTAATTATTTATGGAGAATCCCAGATAGAACATGTAGGTATGTATATTGGAAATAGACAGATTGTACATGCCAGCAGCGCGAGAACTGGAATAAAATATTCTCAAATGTACTATCGTAATATTATTGGTTGTGTTCGTATTTTAAATGATTAATTTTAATGAACCGAAATAAAAACTAACTTAAAACAAGATACTATTCCAAAAGAAACTTTTCAGAAGACGTCAGCACTTAATAAACAGTGTAGTTACACACTAAGAATTTAGTGTTTATTACGTCTGAAACAGAACAAAAGTATGGTTTTATTGGAATAGTGTCTTTTTTTAGTAAAGCTTTACTTCTCCTGTAAAGACAGAATACATAGAATCTTATAACTCTATAAATCAATATTTTTATCCTACATAATGAAATGTGGAAATCTTTTTTCATAAAGTAGAACAGTCAACAACCTAGCGGAGGCAAGTACCTATTCCAAAAGAAACCCCTTGGAAGACGTCGGCACTTAATGAGCAAACCCGCAAGAAGCGGGATTTGTGAATTTAGTACCGCTACGTCTGGAACGGAGCGAAAGCGCGGTTTCGTTGGAATAGGTACTTGCCGGAGCGATCTCTTTGGGTTATAAGTTAAACTGTAACAAAGGAATGATAAAACTTGATAAATCTGTTTGACAAACCTAAAACCGTATGATATAATAGAAAAGCTATAAAAAACCTGTACCCGGTAAGAGGATACTCCAACCTATACTTGGTATTGGGGTTATAAAAATTAGGAGGAATTTCAAACATGATTTCAAAGGAAAAGAAAGCCGAATTAGTAAAGGCGTATGGCAGAACACCAAGTGATACTGGTTCACCAGAGGTTCAGATCGCTATTTTAACAGAAAGAATTTTACAATTAACGGAGCATTTAAAGAATAATCCAAAGGATCATCATTCTAGAAGAGGACTTCTTCAGATGGTTGGTCAGAGAAGAGGTTTACTTGATTATTTAAAGAAGACAGATCTTGAAGGCTACCGTGCATTAATTGAAAAGTTAAATATCAGAAAATAAGACATAAAATTCTGATGGGGCGGAGTGTATCCGCCCTATATTTGTAAGGATTTATAAGAAAAAAATAAGAAAATACCTCAGAAAAAGAAGGAATCCGAGACCACTGAAAAGCATATGAAAATCATATGTTTTTCAGTAGTTTCGGGAATTTTTTCTGAGAATTTGAAGGAGGTACTTTATGTACAAGAGTTTTTCTATGGAATTGGCAGGCAGAACCCTGACAGTAGATGTGGGAAGGGTGGCTGCACAGGCAAATGGAGCAGCATTTATGCATTATGGAGATACAGTGGTGTTATCTACTGCAACTGCATCAGAAAAGCCAAGGGAGGGTGTAGATTTTTTCCCTTTGAGCGTAGAATATGAAGAAAAATTATATGCGGTTGGAAAAATTCCCGGTGGATTTAATAGAAGAGAAGGAAAGGCATCGGAAAATGCTATTTTAACTTCTCGTGTTATTGATAGACCAATGCGCCCACTTTTCCCGAAAGATTATCGTAATGATGTGACAATCAACAATATGGTAATGAGTGTTGATCCAGAATGTTCTCCAGAATTGACAGCTATGCTTGGTTCTGCTATCGCAACAGCTATTTCTGATATTCCATTTGATGGACCTTGCGCGACTACACAGGTTGGGTATATAGATGGAAAGTTTATTTTTAATCCGAATGCATCAGAAAATGCGGTTTCAGATTTAAAATTGACCGTGGCATCTACAAAAGAAAAAGTGATTATGATAGAAGCAGGTGCAAATGAAATCCCAGAAAATATTATGATAGAGGCTATTTTTGAGGCTCATAAGCTGAATCAGGAAGTGATAGCGTTTATTGAAAAGATCGTACAGGAATGTGGAAAACCAAAACATGAATATATTAGTTGTATTGTGCCAGAAGAATTAGATGCGGCAATAAAAGAGATTGTGACACCAGAGCAGATGGAAGAGGCAGTATTTACAGATGTAAAACAGGTGAGAGAAGAGAACATCCGTCAGATTAAGGAGAAACTGACAGAGGCTTTTGCAGAAAATGAGGAATGGCTGAGCTTTATTGATGAGGCTGTTTATCAATATCAAAAGAAGGTCGTTCGTAAAATGATATTAAAAGATCATAAGAGACCAGATGGCAGACAGATTACACAAATACGACCGTTGGCGGCGGAGATAGATATCATTCCAAGAGTGCATGGTTCTGCTATGTTTACCCGTGGGCAGACACAGATCTGTACGGTGACTACATTAGCTCCTCTGGCAGAAGCACAGAAATTAGATGGATTAGATGAAAATGAAACTTCTAAACGCTATATGCATCATTATAATTTTCCTTCTTATTCTGTTGGAGAAACGAAGGTATCAAGAGGACCGGGACGCCGTGAAATCGGGCATGGAGCTTTAGCGGAACGCGCTCTAGTTCCTGTACTGCCGAGTGAGGCAAATTTCCCATATGCCATTCGCACGGTATCAGAAACATTTGAATCAAATGGTTCTACTTCACAGGCATCTATTTGTGCTTCTACTCTGTCTTTAATGGCAGCAGGAGTTCCGATTAAAAAGCCAGTGGCTGGGATTTCATGTGGTTTGGTGACAGGAGAAACAGATGATGACTATATCGTGCTCACGGATATTCAAGGGCTTGAGGACTTTTTCGGAGATATGGATTTTAAAGTGGCAGGCACAAGAGATGGAATCACTGCGATTCAAATGGATATCAAGATTCATGGACTCACTAGAACTATTATTGAAGAGGCGATTGCGCGTACAAGAGAAGCGAGATTATATATTTTAGATGAAGTGATGAAGTCTACTATCGCAGAACCTAGAAAAGAGGTGGGAGAATATGCACCTAAAATTATTCAGATTCAGATAGATCCAAGTAAAATTGGAGATGTAGTGGGACAGAGAGGAAAAAATATCAATTCTATTATTGAAGAAACGAAAGTGAAAATTGATATCACAGATGAAGGTGCTGTTTCTGTATGTGGAACAGATAGAGAAATGATGGAAAAGGCGATTTATTATATTCAAACGATAGCGGCTGACTTTGAAGAAGGACAGGTTTTGACAGGAAAAGTTATCAGTATAAAAGAGTTTGGAGCATTTTTAGAGTTTGCTCCGGGAAAAGAGGGAATGGTGCATATCTCTAAAATCAGTAAAGAGAGAATTGATCGCGTGGAAGATGTGCTCACATTAGGAGATATGGTAAAAGCTGTCTGCCTAGGGAAAGATAAAATGGGCAGAATTAGTTTTAGCATAAAAGATGTAAAGGAAAATAAAAATATAGGGAAATAAAGTAGAAAGAGATAAAAAATAAATAGGGTTGTTATATTAAATTGAAATTTTTAATAATTATACAAGAAATAGTGATGAAGATGTATTTGATTGGATAATTTTGTATAATTATTAACAATAAGGTTTAATATGGCAACCTTTATTGTTTTTTCTTGTTATGGATTGACTTGCAGATCATTTTAAGATATGTTATATTTATTAATATAGTGGTTTGATTTTTTTCGGAATAACACAAATTCCCGAAGAGATAAGAGGTGGTTTTGTTGAAATGCGAAAAATGCGGGAATGAAGTCGATATAGGAGAAATTTTTTGTCAATATTGTGGAACTCCTATACAAATTGTTCCAGAATATAATCCGCTTGAAGATGAAATAGAAACTTCTTTTAAAGAAGAAAAGAAAAAAGAAGAATTACAAAAGCAAGAAGAGAGAAAAAGAATAGAAATACAAAAAAGACACCAAAGACAAAAAATACAGAGAATCCTGATAGGTGTTGTGTGTTTGTGTGTTGTTATATTAGGATTTAGCATTTATAGAGTATATGTACAATATCAAAAAGTTCATTCTTATAGTTATCAATTTCAATTAGGAGAAGAATATTTACAGAAAAAAGAATATGGTTCTGCCGTGAAATGTTATATACAGGCTCTTTCTTATGATAGAGAAAGTATAGAAGTAAGGCTTTCCGCTATCAAAGCATATAAGGCATTAGGAGATTATAATCGGGCAGTAGAGTTATTGCTTGAGGTAGTGAATTTAGATCCACAGGTGGAATATTATCAGATGTTGATGGAAGCGTGTGAATTAACAGGAAATATAGATTTGATGAACCGGATTTTAAAGGAAAATCAGGGTAATGCTATTGGAGAGGCTCTATCAGAATATCGCGTGGAAAAGATTACAGTGAATTTGCCGGGCGGCGAATATCATGACTATTTGGATATTACATTGACAAGTGAACAAAAAGGAGTGACTATTTATTATACATTAGATGGCTCTCAGCCTACAAAAGATAGTACACCGTATACAAATGTTATACGGCTTGATAAAGTGGGAACTATCACTTTAAGGGCAGTTGCTATCAATGAGGCACAGTTAGCCGGAGAGGAATTGACACAAACTTATATAATTAAATTAATAGCACCAGACCCTCCAGAAATATTTCCAGAGAGTGGAAAATATGAATATTCTAAAAAGATAGAATTAAGTGTGAAGGAGGGAGCGACAGCATATTTTACAATAGATGGAACAGCTCCTAGCAAAGAAAATGGATATCCTTATATAGAACCTATTGATATGCCAATTGGTAATACTATTTTCTCTGCAATGATAATTGATAAATATGGAATGACTAGCAGTGTTGTAAAGAACTATTATGAATGTTTTATTGAAAGAGAGTTTTCTTATGATGCAGCAGTAATTAAATTAAAGAATTATTTAGTGTCTATTGAAATGATGACAGACTTAAATGGAAATCGTGGAAATGGAGAAAAGATAAATGTACAATTTGTTTCCCTATCTCAGATTGAAGACAAGGAGTGTTATATATTTATATTGCGAAGAACAGTAAATGGAGAAAGTTCTGTTTTATCAGACAAACTTTATGCTGTGACTACAACACAGGGAGATGTCTATAGTATCACAAAAGGTTTAGACGGAACATATTCGTTTATAGAGAATACAGAATAATATTATTTACTATGAAAGTGTTTTTTATAGACAGATGGCAGGCTTGCCACTTTGAATGAATATTTAACCATATTTCATTATTATTTTGAGTTTTATCTCAATTTATTTTATAGATTGCAGATGACTAATTTTTATATAATTATTAGGAGGAAACCATGTACAAGATACGAAAAGCAGAAAAACTTGCAGACAAAATCTACTTAATGGA
Source organism: uncultured Lachnospiraceae bacterium (assembly GCA_910585935.1). GTDB lineage: Bacteria > Bacillota > Clostridia > Lachnospirales > Lachnospiraceae > MGBC136627. Next base: position 22,311 of record CAJUHN010000015.1, read on the forward strand.
CGTAGAGGCAAATAGAATTGCAAAGTCTTGTCAGCCAGGACAGTTCATTATCGCCAAAATGGATGAAAAGGGAGAGAGAATACCACTTACCATTTGTGACTATGATAAAGAAGAAGGAATTGTTACAATCGTATTTCAGATTGTGGGCGCTTCTACAGAAAAAATGGCACAATTACAAGCAGGAGATTCCTTCCGAGATTTTACAGGACCTTTAGGACAAGCTTCTGAATTTGTTCATGAAGACATAGAAGAACTGAAAAAGAAAAAAATGTTATTTGTAGCTGGAGGAGTAGGAGCAGCTCCTGTTTATCCGCAAGTGAAATGGCTGCATGAAAAAGGAATAGAAGTAGATGTTATTGTCGGCTCAAAGACAAAGGATTTATTGATTTTAGAAGAAGAGATGAAAAAAGTAGCTGGAAATCTCTATATTACAACAGATGATGGTTCTTATGAAAGAAAAGGAATGGTCACAGAGGTGATAAAGGATTTAGTGCAAAATGAAGGAAAAACCTATGATGTCTGTGTGGCAATTGGTCCTATGATCATGATGAAATTTGTAGCTCTTTTGACAAAGGAACTCAATATTCCTACAATTGTGAGCTTAAATCCGATTATGGTAGATGGCACAGGTATGTGTGGTGCATGTCGTGTTACAGTAGGAAATGAAGTGAAATTTGCCTGTGTAGATGGACCAGAATTTGATGGACATCTGGTAAATTTTGATGAAGCAATGAAACGTCAGCAGATGTATAAAACAGAAGAAGGAAGAGCAATTTTAAAACTGCGTGAAGGAGCAACTCATAAAAATGGAAGTTGCGGATGCGGAGGTGACAAATAATGGACGTATTAAAGAAAGTACCAGTGAGAGAACAAGATGCTAAAGTGAGAGCTACAAACTTTGAAGAAGTATGTTTAGGATATAATATAGAAGAAGCGAAAGAAGAAGCTTCTCGCTGCTTAAAATGTAAAAATGCAAAATGTATGACAGGCTGTCCTGTTTCTATTGAAATTCCAAAATTCATCAAAGAAGTAGAAGAAGGAAATATAGAAGAGGCTTATAAAACTATCTCTCAATCTTCTGCTCTTCCGGCTGTATGCGGACGTGTATGTCCACAGGAAAGCCAATGTGAAGGAGTATGTATTCGAGGAATAAAAGGTGAGCCAATCTCTATCGGAAAATTAGAGAGATTTGTAGCTGATTGGGCGAGAGAGAATGGAATTTCTCCAGAAAAACCAGAGAAAACAAATGGAAGAAAAGTAGCCGTTATCGGTTCTGGTCCTGCTGGTGTCACTTGTGCAGGAGATCTGGCAAAATTAGGATATGAAGTCACTATTTTTGAAGCATTACATGAGCCAGGTGGAGTTTTAGTATATGGTATTCCTGAATTCCGTCTTCCAAAAGAAGGTGTTGTGAAACCAGAAATCGAAAACTTAAAAAAATTAGGCGTGAAAATTGAAACAAATGTCGTGATCGGAAAATCTACTACGATTGATGCCTTAATGGAAGAAGAAGGATTTGAGGCAGTATTTATCGGATCAGGAGCAGGACTTCCGAAATTTATGGGTATTCCGGGAGAAAATGCAAATGGTGTATTTTCGGCAAATGAATATTTGACCAGAAGTAATTTAATGAAGGCATTTTCTGAGGATTATGATACTCCGATTGTAGCAGGAAAGAAAGTAGCAGTTGTAGGCGGTGGAAATGTCGCTATGGATGCTGCAAGAACAGCACTGCGCTTAGGAGCAGAGGTACATATTGTATATCGTAGAAGTGAAGAAGAACTGCCAGCCAGAGTAGAAGAAGTGCATCATGCAAAAGAAGAAGGAATCATTTTTGATTTACTCACCAATCCAGTAGAAATTTTAGTAGATGAAAATGGATGGGTAAAGGGAATGAAATGTGTTCGTATGGAATTAGGCGAACCAGATGCTTCTGGAAGAAGAAGACCTGTGACGATTCCAGATTCTGAATTTGAATTGGAGTTAGACACTGTGATCATGTCTTTGGGAACATCGCCAAATCCTTTAATTTCCTCTACTACAGATGGATTGGAAATTAATAAGCATAAATGTATTATTGCGGAAGCGGAAAATGGACAGACTACAAAAGAAGGTGTATTTGCCGGTGGTGATGCCGTGACAGGTGCAGCTACTGTTATTTTAGCGATGGAAGCTGGAAAAGCAGGGGCAAAGGGAATCCATGAATATCTTTCTAAAAAATAAAAAATTTTAAATATTTTTTGTTTAGATATAAAATAATGATAATAAAAAATAAGAAATAAATAGGAGGCAGGAAACGGTGATTAGGCATATTGTAGGGTGGAATTTTAAAGAGAATATAGAGGATAAAGAAGCAGCAGCAAAAGAGATTAAGAGAGTCGCAGAAGCGATGGTAGGGAAAATACCAGGATTATTAGAGTTAAAAGTGATTATAAATCCGCTGAAAACGGGCACTGTCGATATTATCTTAAATAGCCTTTTAGAATCAGAAGAAGCGTTAGCGGGCTATCAAGTTCATCCAGAACATATCAACTTGGGAACAAGTTATGTAAAACCCGTTACCTGCAACCGAGCATGTTTTGATTTTGTAGAAAATTAAGACGGCAAAATAAAAAGGCTGCTGCAAAATGGATAGGAAATATAAGGTAATATCAGCAGAATTTTATTATTGCTGTTATCTTAATCTTATATAAAATATTTATTTTGCAGCGCTTTTTTTATGAGGATAAGTGGGTTGGAATGGGGTTGCTTTATATTAGGAAGGATTTTTTGATGATGAGTGAGGGGGAAAGGGGAGGGGATAGAATCAGAGGTTCGCTCCGAAGAAACGCTATTCCAACGAAACCGCGCTTTCGCTCCGTTCCAGAC